>NZ_JAKFFD010000161.1:0-106640 GCF_036675385.1 Pseudarthrobacter sp.
AGCTCACTTCCGCCGAACCCGGCAACTGCTTGTCCCCGCCCAGACGCATATTCGCAGGAGAAACCTGGTTCAACGTCGAACCCGTCTCATCATCCACAAACACATCCCCAGCGCTCTGGAGAATATCGAAAGTGGTACTCGCCGGTGTCACCGCACCATCCAAAACCCGCGACGGATAATTCAGCCGCCCCACCGCATTCTTGGACTTGGAAACCACCCACACGCCGCCGTCGTTCAACTCCACCTCAGTGGTCTTAAACCCCGGATAGATGATCGCACCGGTCACCAGGACGGCCGTGGCAGCGGCAAGAGCCGTGCCAGCAACGCCGCGGGAGTGGAGAATGCCGCGGCGCGAGGTCCGGTCCGCGCCGTTTCCTGCGCGCGGATTTGTGGCACGCGGATTTGTGGCGCGCGCCGTTCGGCGAAGTTTCATGACCGGTATCTCCCCAGATAGGACTCCGGCCGGGCCGATGTACGGTCCGCTGCAGCCGGGCACAACCGACTATAGCGGAATTCACCATCAAGTGGATAAATATGCGGGGGTCTAGCGCACTAGTCGAGGACCAGGCCTTTTCCTTGTCCGCGTGCCAGGAGCACGGGATGGATTTCGCCGAACCCGCGGACATTTTCAGCAGGCTGCGGAACGAGAATGAAGCGCTTGTCCTGGTCCAGTGCGGACGCGGTCATGGAGTCGATCAGGACCGTTCCCGGATCCGCCAACGTGGTGAGCCGGGCGGCGAGGTTGACCGTGGGGCCGTAGATGTCCCCCAGCCGGGACAGTATCCTGCCCCAGACCATGGCCACCCGTGCTTCCGGCAGGATCTCGTCTTCGGTGAACGCCTGTGCCAGGGCCAGCGAGATCTCGGCTCCGGCAGCCGGCGTTTCAGCGATGTACAGGACTTCGTCGCCTACTGTCTTGACCAGCCGCCCGCCGCCAACGGAAATGATCTCGGCGCATTTGTTCTCAAAGCGCTGGACCAGCCGGGCGAGGGTCTTTTCATTCATCCGGCGGGAGAGGCTGGTATAGGAAACCAGGTCAGCAAAACCAACAGCGCGGGCCAGCGGCAGGGGGGCATCGTCCTCATCGCCGTCGCGGCCTTCTTCGCTGGCCTGCAGGCCGGCCTCGGCGCGTACGGCCAGGCGTTGCACGCCGGCATTGAGCTGCCGCCGCCACGAATAGACCAGCATCTCCTCCAGGGCGTCCAGCAGGGAGGGCAGTTCCTTCACCAGCCGCTTGCGGGCCACAGCGTCCGTGACGCCCTGCTCGTGGACCATGTCCTCCACCAGGGCCTCGATCTGCCAGACCACCATGCGGTCCGTCATCTGTCCGATGGACCGGGTCACGGAGATGGCGGCTTCTTCGGTCAGCACCCCGGTGCGGACCAGGTCAACCACGGTGGACAGCGCAGCCTGGTCCCGTTCGGTGAAGGCGACGTCTTCGTCGCCGAAGTTCGGGAAGCCGAGGGCACGCCACAGCTTCCGGGCAGAAAGGAGGGACAGCCCTGCACCGGCGGCCACCTCACGGCGCCGCAGCTTCCGTTCGCCGCCCAGCAGCCGGGCCTCGAGAGCCTTGGCAGCCACCCGTTCCGGAGAGAGTGTGCCGGTTGCCGGGTGGGCGGTTTCGGGCACGGCGGGAGCCGGCAGGTCCGCTTCGTTCCGCTGGTCCTCATCGTTCATCGTCTCCACCTTCTCTCAACTCCCACGGCAACGCTTCGTCTGTGTAATCCGATATCTCATCAGTCCCCGGGTCCCCGCCCGCAGGCAGTTCGTCAATCGCATCCAGCACAAAGTCCCGGAACCGCACTGCTTCCGGGACGTCCTGGATGTTCACCACACCCTGGTACCCGGTTTCCAAGGATATATTCCCGGAGCGCAATATGCGCTGCAGCACCGACTGGTGGACCGTCACGTTGCGGATCGACGCGAGGTTGACCTGCTCGTCCCGGCGCCGCATCATGCCGTAGCGGGCAATAATCCGCCGGCTGGTGAGGATGTACCGGGTTGCCTGCCACCGCAGCAGCCGAGGCAGGCAATATGCCAACCATATCCACGCAGCGGCCAAGACGCATGCCAGGACGATCCAGGGTGTCCAGTCGGCGGAAGCCACCGGCACCAGCCGGGTAGCCTCGCCCCGCACGGTCCAGGCACTGGCAAAAGCTGCAGCGGCCGGTGCGGCAATGAAGGCTGCGGCCGGGCCGGCCAGGTTCCTCGGCTGCGGGCGGGTCATCGTAATAACCTGCTCGCCCGGCACGAGGCCTTTACGCATAGCCGCTTTCAGCGCCCTGGCCTGGCGGGGTCCACGGGCGCAGGTGGACAACATCGCCGGCGGTGACCACATGCTCGCGGCGGTCCTTGTCCACCACCAGCAGTGAGCCGTACTCGTCCAGCCTCGAAGCGTGCCCGATGATCTCGTGGTCACCGGGCAGCTGCGCGCGCACTTGCTTGCCCAGCGTCGCCATGGCGGACTCCACCCGTTTGTGGAGCGAAGGGCCGCCGGCAATCCCGGCGGCGGGGTCGCCGTCGGCATTGCAGAAGCTGCGGTAGAGCACGGCGAAATGGGCGAGGTAGCTCTTGAGCAGCACGGTCCGATCGACAGTCAGCGGTTCTTCCAGGGCAACCGACGTCGCTGTGGGCACAGGGAGTTCCGACGCGGTCAAAGTCACGTTCAGGCCGGTCCCCAAAATGACCGGAGGAACAGAGCCGTCCCCCATGGGCCCCAGCTGGGCCAGGATCCCGGCGATCTTGCGGCCACGGACCAGGACGTCATTGGGCCACTTGAGCTCGGCCGGAAGGCCCGCGGTCTCAAGAAGCGTCTGCCGCAGCGCCAGCGCGCCCAGCAGTGACAGCCACGAATACGTGTGCGTGGGCAGGGGCCTGCCCTCGGCATTGGCGGGCCGCAGGACCAGGGACACCGACACGGAGCTCAGCGGCGGCGCTTCCCACCGCCGGTCCAGGCGTCCGCGGGCAGCGGTCTGGTACTCGGCCGTCAGCACCGACAGGTCCGGCCACTCCTTTGGCTCAACCGTCACCGAGCGCAGGAGGTCCGCGTTGGTGGAACCGGTGGAGTCCACCACCACCACCTTGGCGATGCCTGTGGCCGCCAGGAAATCCTGGTCCGCCAAGGCTCCACGATCCAACGGATTTCCTGGGGTGTGTGAGTCATCCATGGTTGAATCCTATCGACTCAGGCGCCGCCGCTGGCTGTTCCCACAGCCACATGGCTGGAACCCGCGGCTCAGAGGAATATGTCCGGAACCAGGCGATCCTCCGCGGCCCCGAGGCTGTACGGACGGAAGTCGGTGACACCCGCCGCGCGGAGCACCTGTTCGTCCGTGTAGAAGTTGCCGCTGGATGCACCGGCGCCGGCCAGGTTGCTGCCGGTCAGGACGGCGTGGGCTGCGTCGGCCATGATCTGTGGTCCGCGCGCGGCCTGGACGATCTCCTGGCCACCGGGCATGTTCCGGATGGCTGCGGTATCGATGAGGGTGCACGGCCAGAGCGAGTTGACGTTGATTCCGTCGGCCTTGAGTTCTTCGGCAAGGCCCAGCGTGGTGAGGCTCATCCCGTATTTGGCCATGGTGTACGCCAGGTGCCTGCCTGCCCAGTGGGGGTCAAGGTTCAGGGGCGGCGACAGCGTCAGGATGTGTGCGTGGGCCGATTTGCGCAGGGCGGGCAGTGACAGCTTGGACAGCAGGAACGTGCCGCGGACATTGATGTCCTGCATCAGGTCGTAGCGTTTCATGTCCACCTCGTCGGTGGTGGAGAGATCGATCGCGGATGCATTGTTGAGCACGATGTCGATCCCGCCGAAGCGTTCGACGGCGGCCGCCACGGCTCCTGCGACGTCTTCGTCGCTGCGCACATCACCGACGATTGCCAGGGCGTGGCCCCCGGCGGCCTCCACCTGCTCGGCGGCGCTGAAGACGGTGCCTGCCAGCTTGGCGTGGGGCTGGCCGGTCTTGGCCATCAGGACAATATTGGCACCGTCCTGTGCCGCCCGGGTGGCAATGGCCAGCCCGATGCCGCGGCTGCCGCCTGACATCAGAATGGTGCGTCCCCGAAGGGACCCGGTGGCCTGGTAGGGCCCTGCGGCAATGGACCGTGCGTCGTTGCTGGAAGTCATGGCTCCACTGTAGCCGAGGTATGTTACTGGCGAGTAACATAGGGCTGACCGCTGGAAAGTGCGGAAAATTGTAGGTTTTCTACAGTCGTCCCACGCAGATGCGTCATTAGACTAGCCAGCAGGGTTCGTCTTTTGTGTGGAATCTACTTAAATCCCGCACCTGACCTGCCAGATACCACCGCACGCAGCACCACATTGTTACAGCACCAATCTGCTACAGAGCCGGAGACACTTGATGAGCCACGATCTGACAACGACAGCGGGAAAGATCGCCGATTTCCGCGACCGCCAGGCCCGTGCAGAACAACCCTCCGGCCCCGAAGCCATCGAGAAGCAGCACGCCCGCGGCAAGAACACCGCCCGCGAGCGCGTGGACCTGCTGCTGGACGAAGGTTCGTTTGTGGAGCTTGACGCGCTGGCGGTGCACCGCTCCACCGCCTTCGGCATGGAAAAGAAGAAGCCGCTCGGCGACGGGCTGGTCTCGGGCTACGGCACCGTGGACGGGCGTCCCGTTGCCGTCTACAGCCAGGATTTCTCGGTCTACGGCGGATCGCTGAGCCAGGTCAACGGCGAGAAGATCGTCAAGGTCCAGGAATTCGCCCTGCGCAACGGCTGCCCCGTAGTGGGCATCCTCGACGGCGGCGGTGCCCGCATCCAGGAAGGTGTGGCCTCCCTGGCCATGTTTGCCGACATCTTCCGCAATAACGTCCACGCTTCCGGCGTCGTCCCGCAGATCTCGCTCATCATGGGACCGTCCGCCGGCGGTGCGGCCTACTCCCCCGCCCTCACGGACTACGTGGTGATGGTGGACAAGACCTCGCACATGTTCATCACGGGACCGGACGTCATCAAGACCGTCACGGGCGAAGACGTGGACATGGAAACCCTCGGCGGCGCGCGCCAGCACAATGCCAACACGGGCACGTCCACGTACCTCGCCTCCGACGAAGCCGACGCCATCGAGTTCGTCCGCGAACTGCTGGACTTCCTGCCGTCCAACAACCTCGCCGAGACCCCGGTGCTGGAGCACCAGCAGGAGCTCGAGATCAACGACGACGACCTCGCCCTGGACACGCTCGTCCCCGACTCTGCCAACCAGCCGTACGACATGCGCACAGTCATCGAGCAGATCGTTGACGACGCACATTTCCTGGAGATGCAGTCCCTCTACGCCCCCAACGTCATCATCGGCTACGGCCGGGTTGAGGGACACACTGTGGGGATCGTGGCCAACCAGCCGCTGCAGTTCGCCGGCACGCTGGACATTGCGGCCTCTGAGAAGGCCGCCCGCTTCGTCCGGAACTGCGATGCGTTCAACGTCCCCATCATCACCCTGGTGGATGTGCCCGGCTTCCTGCCCGGCAAGGACCAGGAGTTCCAGGGCATCATCCGCCGCGGCGCCAAGCTGCTGTACGCCTACGCCGAAGCCACCGTCCCCAAGCTGACGGTCATCACCCGCAAGGCTTACGGCGGCGCGTACATCGTGATGGGCTCCAAGAAGCTCGGCGCGGACCTGAACCTGGCGTGGCCCACGGCGCAGATCGGCGTGATGGGTGCCCAGGGCGCCGTCAACATCCTGTACCGCCGCGACCTGGCCGCCGTTGCCGAGGCCGGCGGGGACGTTGAGGCCCGGCGCGCCGAGGTCATCCGCCAGTACGAAGAAGAGTTGCTGAACCCCTACCAGGCCGCCCAGCTGGGCTACGTGGACGCGGTCATCGCACCGTCCGATACCCGCGGCCAGATCATCAGGGGCCTCCGCGCCCTCCGCGACAAGCGGGCGAGCCTGCCCACCAAGAAGCACGGGAACATCCCGCTGTGATCGCGAAAGATCCGCTGGTCGGAGCCCCGCTGGTTGAGCCTGCCGAAACCAATGCGCCCGCCGATGTCCCCGTGTTTTCCGTGGTCAAAGGGCAACCGTCGGCCGAGGAACTCGCGGCGCTGACCGCCGTCGTGCTTTCCCTGGGCAGCGTGGACGCCGTGGCCGACGGAAAGCCCACCGCCCGCGACTGGGTGCGCCGCCAGCAGCTGCGGCTCGCCCCGACGCCGGGTCCCGGCGCCTGGAGGCGGAGCCGGGGTTAGGCTCGTGGGGTGACTACCGAAGCCGCCCCCGCCGCCCGTCCGCACTCCGCCATCGATGCCGTGGCGGATGACTATACCGACACGCTTATCCGCCTGAACCCGGCGCTTGCCACCACGCTGGGGCTGCCGGGGCACGAGACCGAGTACCCGGATTACTCCCCCGCCGGCATCGCCGGCTTTGCAGCGGAAGCCCGAAAGACCCTTGCTGCGCTGGACGGCCTGACGCCGCAGGACGACGTTGACGCCGTCACCCTCGACGCGATGCGGGAACGGCTGGGCCTCCAGCTGGAAATCCACGAGTCCGGCTGGGACGTGGCGGAGCTGAACAACATCGCCTCCCCCGCACAGGACATCCGGGCCATTTTCGACCTGATGCCCACAGACACCGCTGAGCACTGGGAACACATTGCCGGCCGCGCGCTGAACGTCGGGGGCGCCCTCCGCGGCTACACCGAATCACTGCGCCAGGCCCGGGACGCGGGCAAGGTCGCGGCCGAACGCCAGGTCTCAATCGTCATCGAGCAGACCGCCAAATACGCCGCCGAAGACGGCTTCTTCGCCAAGCTCGCCGCCGGGGCCCGGACTGCGGACGGTCCCCTGCCGGGCGAAACGCAGGGAAAGCTCGACGCCGGTGCTGCCGCCGCCCGGGGTGCCTACCGGGAGCTCGGGGAGTTCCTCCGCACGGAACTGCTGCCTGCCGCCCCGCAGCAGGACGCCGTCGGCCGGGAACGCTACGCACTGGCCTCGCGCTCCTTCCTGGGCGCCGCCGTCGACCTCGAAGAGACCTACGCATGGGGAGTCCAGGAACTGGACCGGCTCATCGCCGAGCAGGAAAAAGTCGCGTCCGCCATCAAGCCCGGGGCCAGCGTCGAGGAAGCCAAGGACGTCCTCAACAACGACCCCGCCCGCCAGCTCAAGGGCACGGAGGCCCTCAAGGCGTGGATGCAGGAACTCTCGGACAAGGCCGTTGCCGAGCTTGCCGGCGTGCACTTCGACATCCCGGACGTGATGAAGAAGCTCGAATGCCTCATCGCCCCGACCGACGAGGGCGGCATCTACTACACAGGCCCCTCGGATGACTTCAGCCGACCCGGCCGGATGTGGTGGTCGGTTCCCGCCGGCGAAGACACCTTCACCACCTGGGCCGAAACCACCACGGTCTTCCATGAAGGCGTCCCCGGCCACCACCTGCAGGTGGCCACCGCCACCTACCGGCGGGAACTCCTGAACAAGTGGCGGCGGAACATCTGCTGGACCTCCGGCCACGGCGAGGGCTGGGCCCTATACGCCGAAAAGCTTATGCAGGAACTCGGCTACCTGGCCGATCCCGGCGACCACATGGGCATGCTGGACATGCAGCGGATGCGGGCGGCCCGCGTGGTGTTCGACATCGGCGTCCACCTGGAACTGGAGATCCCCGAACGCTGGGGCAGCGGAACATGGACCCCGGAGGCGGGCTACGACTTCCTCAAGGAGAACCTGCCCATCAGCGAAGGCCAGCTCAAATTCGAATTCACCCGCTACCTCGGCTGGCCCGGCCAGGCCCCGTCCTACAAAGTGGGACAGCGCCTCTGGGAACAGATCCGGGCCGACCTCGAAACCCGGCCCGGCTTCGACCTCAAGGCCTTCCACACACGAGCGCTGAACATCGGCTCCGTAGGCCTCGATACCCTCCGCCGGGCGCTGCTCTCGTAGGTCTCTCGTGGCCTGTCGAAATCCCCTCCGCGCGAGACGTTTGCCACATCAGGGGTGGGAATAACTTCACAATTGCCTTGATTGGCGCCGGATTTGCGGGGATTGTGCGCCGCCAGGACTCGGGGGCGGCGTAACATTTCTCAACATCTGTTCGCCGTGCTAAGAAACCCGGGCCTAGCGTGTTCTGGTGAGCACTCAAACCCGCACCCCCGAATCCGCAGGAAAAACCGGCTTCCAGCTGCCCAAGTGGGCCGGCTCGTTCGGTTTCCAGATCATCGCCGCCCTCATTGTGGGCCTGGGCCTCGGCCTGCTGGCCAAGTACACGGGCAGCACCAAGGAGGCCCCCAACGGCCTCGGCGCCACGTTGCAGACCATCGGCTCCAGCTACGTTTCACTGCTGCAGACCGCGGTGGTTCCGCTGATCTTCACCGCCGTGGTGAGCTCGATCTCGAACCTGCGCCAAGTCTCCAACGCCGCCAAGCTGGCCTGGAACACCCTGTTGTGGTTCGCCATCACGTCCCTGATCGCCGTCGTGATCGGCATCGGCCTCGGCGTGCTCCTGCAGCCCGGCGCCAACACCGGCATCACACAGGAGGCCAAGTACGCCGGCAAGTCCGGTGACTGGTGGTCCTTCCTGATCGGGCTGTTCCCCAAGAACTTCCTCGGCCTCGGTGCCAGCTCCACCGTGACTGAAAGCGCCACCGCGGCCACCACAGTCAGCACCTCCATCAGCTTCAACGTGCTCCAGATCCTGGTGATTGCCATCGCCGTCGGCGTCGCCGCCCTCAAGGTCGGCAAGGCTGCCGAGCCGTTCCTGAACCTCAACGCTTCGGCGCTGGCCGTCATCCAGAAGGTCCTCTGGTGGATCATCCGCATCGCCCCGCTCGGCACCGTGGGCCTGATCGGCAACGCCGCGGCCGTGTACGGCTGGGACACCATCGGCGCGCTCGGCAAGTTCACCTTCGCCATCTACGTGGGCCTGGCCCTGGTGCTGTTTGTGGTTTACCCGACGCTGATCCGCTCGCACGGCCTGTCCGTGAAGCAGTACTTCTCCGGCGTATGGCCCGCCGTGCAGCTCGCGTTTGTGTCCCGCTCCTCGATCGGAACCCTGCCGCTGACCCAGCGCGTCACCGAGCGCAGCCTGGGCGTTCCCCGCGCCTACGCTTCCTTCGCCGTACCGCTGGGCGCCACCACGAAAATGGACGGCTGCGCGGCGATCTACCCCGCGATCTCCGCCATCTTTGTGGCCCAGTTCTTCGGCGTCCAGCTGGAAGCCAGCCACTACCTGCTCATCGCCCTCGTCTCGGTCCTCGGTTCCGCCGCAACGGCCGGCACCACCGGCGCAGTCGTAATGCTCACCCTGACTCTCTCCACGCTGGGGCTGCCCCTGGCCGGCGTCGGACTCCTGCTGGCGATCGATCCCATCCTGGACATGGGCCGCACCGCGGTCAACGTCGCGGGCCAGGCACTGGTCCCCACCATCGTGGCCAAACGGCAGGGCATGCTCGACGAGGCGCTCTACAACGCACCCCGCAACGGCACTCCGTTTGTGGACGACGCCGACTCCTCCGCCGCGGATCCTTCCGCCATCGCAGGAGGTACTGACTCTCCGGAAGCCGGACGCGAACTGGCCGACGCAAAGGCCTGACCCACAGCTCGAACAGCAAACAGGAGAAGTCCCCGGGAAGTGCTCCCGGGGACTTCTCCTTTTCTGTGCCGGGATTCGCTCAGCCCGGCCTCTTGTTAGCGGCCGCCACCTCCGATGACTCCATTCTGGACCGCCTTGGTCACGGCGTCGGCCTCGGCCTGGGTCAGCTTGCCGTCGGTGACGGCCTGGTCCAGGCGCGTCTTCAGTGCCGCGGCGCGATCTGCCTGTTCGGCGGTGCGCAGCTCTTCAAGCGCAGCCGTGACCTTGGCCTCGTCGATGCCGAGCGTCGCCGCGAGGGACTTCGCGAGTTCGGCCTGCTTCGCGGCGGGGTCCGGCCTGGTTCCTTCAGCCGGCGGGGTGGTTGGCTTGTTGGCGTCACGGAATGCCTTCAGCGCGTCCGTCACCTTGGCCTCGTCCACCCCGAGCTTGGTAGCCAGTGCCGCGGCGTCCACGCCGCGGAAGCCGCCGTGGCCATGGCCACCCCGCATGCCCTTCCCTTCAGCTGGGGCAGTGCCGGTGCTCCCGTCGGCTGAGGCGCTTGAGCTGGCGCTGGGGGTGGGCGTCGGCGTCGTGGTTGCGGACGCCATGCCGGCGACGCCGATCCCGGCGCCAAGGGCCAGCGCGGTGGCCGTGAGGCCAAGGGCAATTCTCTTTGTGCGTACCATTCTTGTCTCCTGGATCTGCCGTCCGGTGACGGCTGGTGAAGATGTCCCAGGCGGGACACTTCCAGTCTTCGGCGGCAGGTTCAGGCTCAGCTGTCGGGAACCTTTCATCTTCCTGTGAATCAACTTGCGCGGCGTGCAAACTTGCACGTAGTGTAATTTCATGCCCGAACTTCTCTCGCGCCGTGAGCTGAACAAAGCCGCCACCCGCCAGGCCATCACCGATGCGGCTTTGGCCCTGCTGCGCGCCCACGGGCCCGGGAATTTCACGGTGGAAGACATCGCCGAATCTGCCGGGATCTCGCGGCGCACTTTCTTCAACTACTTCAGCAGCACCGAGGCCGCGCTGGCCTCCATGACGCACGGGTTCCTGGACATCGCCCTTCAGCAGTTCCGGCAGCGGCCCGCCGACGAGCCCATCCTCGAATCGGCGCGCGCGGCCCTGATGCAGCTGGCCGACCCCATGACGGTGGCGCCGCTGGCTGAACTCTTCACCCTCACTCAGGACAACGCGGTCCTGTCCCGGTCCGAACTTGAGGCGTGGGACCACTGCACCGAAGAGATCATCACCGCGGCCCGGGAGCGCTTCGCCGGAACCCCGGGCGCCGTCGTCGACGAACTGTACCTGCACGCCCTCGCCGGCTCCGTCATCTCCTGCGGGAAGGCGGCCATGGACGTGTGGTTCGCCCGGTGCGGCGCCGATCTCTCCCCCGCATCACTCGCTGTCCTGCGGCAACTGCTCATTGACGCCATGGGCCACCTCGGCTCCGGCTTCGGCGGCCCCGTTACGGCGGCCAGCCCCTCCGCGACGTCCACAACCGCCACTACCCACCTCAACAGAGAACGGCTCTGACATGGCCCTGCTGCTCTACCGCCTCGGCAAGTTTTCCTACCGCCACCGCTGGCTGGTCATTTCGCTCTGGCTCGCGGCGCTCGTGGCCGTCGGCGGCTCCGCCGCGGCCTTCCACGGCACACTGTCCAACAACTTCCAGATTCCGGGCACCGAGACGCAGCGGATCGCGGACAAGCTGAAGCAGGAACTGCCGGCAGCGTCGGGCGGCTCTGCCACGATCGTCTTTGAAGCCCCGGAAGGCGGCTTTACTGACGGCAGCCGCGCCGCCGTCACGGCTGCCCTGACCAAGCTTGGTGACCTGCCTGACGTCAAGGCCACGGTGGATCCGTTCGCCACGCAGGCCCAGCTGGACCAGGCCGGGCAGGCCACCGCCGACGGCGAGCAGCAGCTTGCCGCGGGCAAGGCCCGCCTGGATGCCTCACGTGCCGAGCTCGACGCCGGGACAGCGCAGCTGAACGGCGCGGAGCAGCAGCTCGCCGCCGGCGGCGCCACCCCGACCATGATCGAGGCCCGGCTCGGAGCACAGAAGGCCGCCCTGGCACAGGGCCAGGCCCAGCTCGACGCCGGCACACAGGAATGGGAGGCCGCCAAGGCCAAGCTCGATCTGGGCAAGCGGCAGGCGGAGGCATCCGGCGGGATCCGCTTCGTCTCGGCGGACGGCCAGGCTGCCGTGGCCCAGGTGCAGTTCAACACCTCCATCAACGCCCTCACCCCGGCGGTGCGCCAGCAGGTGCAGGACATCGCGCATGAGACTTCGTCCGTAGGCGTGACGGCGCTGGCCAGCAAGGAAATCACCGAAGACATTTCAGAACTCTTCGGCACGGCCGAAATCATCGGCATCGGGGTGGCGGCCCTGGTCCTGATCCTGATGCTCGGCACGCTCATCGCCGCAGGCCTGCCGCTGCTGATGGCCGTCATCGGCGTTGGCGTCGGGGTGGGCATCACGTTCGCCCTGTCCGGCGCCTTCGAGATGAGCTCCATCTCCCCCATGCTCGCGCTGATGCTTGGCCTCGCCGTGGGCATTGACTACTCCCTGTTCATCGTCAACCGGCATCGGACCCAGTTGCTCGCGGGCATGGATCCCGAGGAATCCGTGGCCCGTGCCACCGGAACGTCCGGCAACGCCGTGCTTTTTGCCGGCCTGACGGTCATCATTGCCCTGGCCGCCCTGGTGGTGCCCGGGTTGCCGTTCCTGAGCGTGATGGGCCTGGCAGCGGCAGGCACCGTCGCGGTGGCCGTCATGGTGGCGCTCACCCTGACCCCGGCCCTGCTGTCCCTGATCGGCCGGCGCATCATTTCCCGGCGGGCCTGGGCCAAGGCCGAGGCCCACAATGCCGAGGCCGGCCACGAGGTTGCCGACCAGGCCAAGGATGAGGAAAAGAGCACCCGGGGCTGGGGCGGACTCGTTACCAGGCACCCCGTCGTCGCGCTTGTCGCCGGCGTACTCCTGCTGGGAACGCTGGCCCTGCCCGCCGCGCAGCTCCAGTTGGCACTGCCCGACGGCGGCTCCGAACCGGTGGACTCCGAGGCCTTCCAGGCCTATGACATCACGGCCCGCAGCTTCGGCGAAGGCGTCACCGGCCCCATTGTGGTGGTGGGCGAGTTCCCGGCGGGTCTTGACGAAGCCCGGGCCCAGGAACTGCAGTATGACGTCGCGGACCTGATCCGGGGCGTGGACAACGTGGTGGCAACAGTGCCCGTGGCACTGAGTGAAGACCGCCGCACCGCGGTATTCCAGGTCATCCCGGAAGAGGGGCCCGCCAAGGCCGGCACGGTGCAGGTGGTGAGTGAACTCCGCGAACGCGGCTCCCGGATCCAGGCCGAAACAGGCGTCACCATCGGGCTGACCGGGCAGACCGCTGGCAACATCGACGTCTCCACAAAACTCGGTGACGCCCTGCCGCCGTACCTGGCGATCGTCGTCGGGCTTTCCCTCATCCTGCTGCTGCTGGTATTCCGCTCCATTGTGGTTCCCCTCCTGGCAACCGGCGGTTTCCTGCTGTCCCTGGCCGCCGCGTTCGGCCTGGTGGTGGCCGTCTACCAGTGGGGCTGGCTGGGTGGCGTGTTCGACGTCGCCAATCCCGGCGCTGTCCTGAGCTTCCTGCCGATCATCCTGATCGGTGTGCTGTTCGGCCTGGCGATGGACTACCAGGTATTCATCGCGTCCGGCATGCGTGAGTCCTACATGCATGGCGCCCCGGCCAAAAAGGCCGTACGCATCGGCTTCAGCCATGCCGGCGCCGTGGTGACCGCCGCCGCGATCATTATGGTCAGCGTGTTCGCCGGCTTCATCTTCAGCCACCTGACCATGGTCCGGCCGCTGGGCTTCGCCATGGCCTTCGGTGTGCTGCTGGACGCGTTTGTGGTCCGCATGACCATCGTGCCGGCCGTGATGTACCTGCTGGGCGAAAAGACCTGGTGGCTGCCCAAGTGGCTGGACCGGATCCTGCCGGACGTGGACGTGGAGGGCGCCCGGCTGGAACGCCGCGAAAACGAGCCGCAGAAGCTGACCGAGCCCGTCCACTAGGCTTAAACGGTGACCCGCCTCATCCTCGCCTCCCAGTCCCCCGCCCGCACCAAGCTCCTGGCCGACGCCGGTATCCGGCACTCCGTGCTGGTCTCCGACGTGGACGAGGACGCGGTCCAGGCGCGCTACGGCGTCACGGATCCGCACGATACCGCGCTGCTGCTGGCCCGCGCCAAGGCCGAGGCGGTAGCCGCGTTGCCGGAAGCGGAGGGCGCGCTGGTCATTGGCTGCGACTCCGTCTTCGAGTTCGACGGCGAGGCGCACGGCAAACCGTACACGGCCGCCGTCGCCCGCGAACGGATGCTGCGGATGAGCGGCAACAGCGGTGTCCTGCACACCGGGCACTGGCTGGTGGACTGCCGCGCGACGGCAGCCGATGAAGAGCCTGCCAGGATAGGCACCGACGCAGCGGCCGACGGCGGCAGCACGGCACCGGGATCCGGCGCCACGCTCGGGGCGGTCGCCTCCGCCGAGGTCCACTTCACGGAGATGGATCCGGAAGAGATCGACGCGTACATCGCCACGGGCGAACCGCTGCACTGCGCCGGCTCGTTTACGATCGACGGCCTGGGCGGGGCGTTCATCCGGAAGGTGGACGGGGACCCGCACGCCGTCGTCGGGCTGTCAGTCTCCACGCTGCGCGGTCTCCTCGGGTATGCCAACGTACGCATCACCGACCTGTGGTCCGCCGAATAATTGCGGCGATTTTCCGACCAATTGTAGGTTCCCTACAAAGCCGCGCCCGTTTACACGCGGAAACCGCAAGTAATATCGGCGGAACCCACAAAATCGCGCTAGGCTCCCTGAAGGAAAGAAGGAGACGCCTTGTCAGCAAATTTGGAGCAGTCCGCTAGTCCCGTGCAGTCGAACCTCACCAAGGTGCTGATCGCAAACCGAGGCGAAATCGCAGTGCGCATCATCCGCGCGGCACGCGACGAGGGCATTGCCTCCGTGGCTGTCTATGCCGATCCGGACCGCGACGCGCTCCATGCCAGGCTGGCCGACGAGGCCTACTCCCTCGGTGGCAACACCGCCGCGGAGTCCTACCTGGTGATGGACAAGATCATTGACGTGGCCCGCCAGTCCGGTGCCGACGGCATCCATCCCGGTTACGGCTTCCTCGCCGAAAACGCCGAGTTTGCCGCCAAGGTCATCGCGGCCGGCATCACCTGGATCGGCCCGTCCCCCGAGGCCATCTCGGCCCTCGGCGACAAGGTGCAGGCCCGCCACATCGCGGAGAAAGTGGGCGCACCCCAGGTCCCCGGCACCGCCGATCCTGTGCAGTCCGCCGAGGAAATCCTCGAGTTCGTGGACAAGTTCGGCCTGCCAGTGGCCATTAAGGCAGCCTTCGGCGGCGGCGGCCGCGGCATCAAGGTGGCCCGCACCCGCGAAGAAATCCCGGAGCTCTTCGAGTCTGCCGTCCGTGAGGCCACTGCAGCCTTCGGCCGCGGCGAGTGCTTCATCGAACGCTTCCTGGACGCCCCGCGCCACGTCGAAACGCAGTGCCTCGCGGACGCCCACGGCAACGTCGTTGTCATCTCCACGCGTGACTGCTCGCTGCAGCGCCGCAACCAGAAGCTCGTTGAAGAAGCACCTGCCCCGTTCCTCACCGAAGAGCAGAACCGCCGCCTCTACGAATCCTCCAAGGCGATCCTGAAGGAAGCCGGTTACCTCGGCGCCGGAACCTGCGAGTTCCTGGTGGGCCAGGACGGCACCATCTCCTTCCTCGAGGTCAACACCCGCCTCCAGGTGGAGCACTGCGTCTCCGAAGAGGTCACGGGTATCGACCTGGTCCGCGAACAGTTCCGGCTGGCGCGCGGCGAGGAGCTCGGCTACGGCGACCCCGAGGTCCGTGGCCACTCCTTCGAATTCCGCATCACCGGCGAGGACCCGGGCCGCAACTTCATGCCCGCCCCCGGCACCATCACCACCCTGAAGAACCCCACAGGCCCCGGCATCCGGATCGATTCCGGCGTGGAGGAGGGCGATGTCATCAGCGGCAACTTCGACTCGATGCTCTCCAAGCTGATCGTCACCGGCGCCACCCGGGCCCAGGCCCTGCAGCGTTCGCGGCGCGCCCTGGAGGAAATGGTAGTAGGGGGCATCCCCACTGTTATCCCGTTCGACCTCGCCGTTGTTTCGGACCCCGCCTTTGCGCCCGCGGAAGGGCCTTTCAGCATCCACACCCGCTGGATTGAAACCGAATTCGTCAACAACATTCCCGCCTGGACACCGGACGGAACCGCTGAAGCCAGTGGCGACGCCGGTGAACGCCAGCGCGTGGTGGTTGAAGTGGGGGGCAAGCGCCTCGAGGTTGTCCTGCCGGCCTCCCTTGGTTCGATCGGGGCGGGTTCGGCCGCCGGCGCGAAGTCCAACAAGTCCAAGAAACGCCTCCGTTCAGGCGGAGCGGCTGCGGCCGCCGGGGGCGACGCGCTGACCTCCCCAATGCAGGGCACCATCGTCAAGGTTGCCGTGGCCAACGGCGACGTTGTGTCCGAGGGTGACCTGGTGGTGGTTCTCGAAGCGATGAAGATGGAACAGCCCCTGACCGCGCACCGTTCCGGCATCATCATCGGACTCAGCGCAGTGGCCGGTGCGACGGTTTCGGCCGGCGCCGTCATCGCCACGATCGAAGACTAGACCCTGCCGGAGGCACCCCATGCTCGCACCCAGTTTTGAAGAAGAAGTAGACCGCTACCACCTGGCGGTTCCGGAAATCACCCGCGGGAATCCCGGTGCCGTCAAGGACCTGTATTCCAGGCTCGACGACGTCACGCTGGCCAACCCGTTCGGCGGCATCGCACGTGGCTGGGCCCAGGTGGAGGCCCGGCTGGACCAGGCGTCCCGGCAGTTCCAGGACGGCGAGATGCTGGGGTTCGACACCATCACGTCCTACACCGCACGCGACACGGCCTACCTGGTGGAAACGGAACACTTCCGTGCCCGGCTGGAGAGCGCCGCAGCGCCAGAGGAATTCGCGCTCCGCGTGACCAGCATCTTCCGGCGCGAAGAAGGCTACTGGAAGCTGGTCCACCGCCACGCAGACCCGGCCGCGCAGCCGCAGTCCCGGCGATCCTTCGCGCAGCCTGCCAACCACTGACAGCAGTCGTGCCTTCGGCGCCGGGGCTATGCTCCGGCGCCAACCGCAGGCTGGCGCTGCGTCCTCTGGCGTTGAGCTGGGGCGGAAGGCACACTTAGCGTGTGAAGCCTTTCCTCCTCCTTGCCTCCCGAGCTGAAGACGCCGCCGCCGAGGAAGAGTATGAGGCGTACCTGACGTATGGCGGGCTGACCCCTTCGCAGCTGAGGCGTGTCCGGCTTGAGGCCGCTCCCCTGCCGCAACTGGACCTGAACGATTACTCAGCGGTGATTGTGGGCGGCAGTCCCTTCACGTCCAGCGATCCGGCAGACCACAAGAGCGAAACCCAGCACCGGGTGGAGCGGGAACTGGCCGGGCTGCTGGACCGGATCGTGGCCCAGGACTTTCCGTTCCTGGGCGCGTGCTACGGGGTGGGGACTCTGGGCAGGCACCAGGGCGCCGTGATCGACAGGACCTTCGGCGAACAGCTGGGCGGGGTGGAAATCGAGCTGACGGAGGCCGGGCTCGCGGATCCGCTCCTGCACGGGATGCCACGGCGTTTCACCGCCTTCACCGGGCATAAGGAGGCTTGCACCAGATTGCCCTCCCACGCGGTGCTGCTGGCATCCTCCCAGGCCTGCCCCGTCCACATGTTCCGCATCAAACAGAACCTGTACGCCACACAGTTCCACCCGGAACTGGACGCGGAGGGCCTGGTCACACGGATCGACATCTACCGCCACGCCGGCTACTTCCCACCGGAATCCGCCGAGGAACTCATGGCGGACGCGCGGACGTACACCGCCACCGAGCCCATGAAGATCCTCCGCAACTTCGTGGACCGCTACGCCAACTGAGCCTGCGGACGGGTGGCGAGCGCCGCCGTCGTTCGTTCCTCTGTGTCTTGCGCAGGTGCGCCTGCCCCGCACACAGAAATGCCCGGCGCGCTCCCCGCAATAACGGGGAACACGCCGGGCATTTCTGTCAGCAACCGGGCTGGAACGCCCGACGGCGGGGCGTCAGGCTACGTTGTTCTCGTAGTCCAGGTCGCGGGTTTCCTTGCTCACGAACAGCGCAATCAGCGTCAGCACCGACATCGCGGTCAGGTAGACACCCACCAGGACCGGGCTGCCGTCGGCCAGCTCCCAGAGCGCGACGGCGATGAACGGAGCCACGGCAGCACCCAGGATGCTGGACACGTTGTAGCTGACGGCGGATCCCGTGTAGCGCACATTGGTGGGGAACAGTTCCGGCAGCAGCGCACCCATGGGGCCGAATGTGAGGCCCATCAGGGAGAAGCCGATGACCAGCAGGGCCATGGTGCCCACGAAGCCGCCGCTGAACAGCGGGACGAACAGGAGGCCGAAGACGAAGATGCCGCCCGTGACGGCCAGCAGCATCTTGCGGCGGCCGTACTTCTCCGCCAGCGGTCCGGAAACCAGGGTGAAGATGCCGAAGAAGACAACGCCGGCAATCAGCATCCAGAGGAAGTCGTTGCGGGTGAAGCCCAGGCCGGGAACAAACGCTGCCGCGGCGGCCTCGGACATCGGTTTGCCGGCCTTCTCGGCGGCAGCCTTGGCGGCATCCAGGGTGGACGCGCGGGTGCCGTAGGTCAGCGTGAACGTGGTCATCAGGTAGAAGAGCACGTAGGTGGCGAGCATGATGAACGTGCCCAGGATGAGCGGACGCCAGCTGGTCTTGAAGACCCGGGCCAGGGGCAGCTTGGCCACCTCATTGGATTCGAGGACCTTGGTGAAGGCAGGCGTTTCGATCAGCTTGAGGCGGACGTACAGGCCGATGATCACCATGACCGCGCTGAGCAGGAACGGCACGCGCCAGCCCCAGGCCAGGAAGTCGGCCGGCGTCAGCGCGTAACTGGCCACCAGGAAGATCACGTTGGCGATGATGAAGCCGATGGGCGCGCCCAGCTGCGGGAACGTGCCGTAGATGGCGCGCTTGTTGGCCGGAGCGTTCTCGGTGGCCAGCAGGGCCGCGCCGCTCCATTCGCCGCCAAGGGCCAGGCCCTGGGCGAAGCGCATGACCACCAGCAGTGCCGGGGCCCAGAATTGCCAGCCCGGGACAAGCGCCGTGGGCAGGCAGCCGATCAGGAACGTGGCGATGCCCATGGTCAGCAGCGAGGCCACCAGGGTGCCCTTGCGGCCGAACTTGTCGCCGAAGTGGCCAAAGACGATGGATCCCAGCGGGCGGGCCACGAAGGCCACCCCGAAGACAGCGAAGGAGCTGAGCAGCTGGGTGGTCTCGTTCTGGTTGGGGAAGAACAGTGACGGGAAGACCAGTACGGCGGCGGTGGCGTAGACGTAGAAATCGTAGAACTCAACGGTGGTGCCGATCAGGCTGGCCACAATCACGCGGCCGCGTGAGTTCACCGCCTTGGGGGATCCTTGCTCCGCGGTGGTTTGCGTAGATGACATATGAACACTTTCCTGAGAACCGGCCGGGCCTGGTGAGACCCGGCGCGCAGTAGTTAGAGTTCGATACTAGTTCCAGCCGTCCAGTCAATGGACAAAAGGTCCACCATATGGACTAGTGGCACATGTCTCATCCTTCGGTCCTTAACTCTCCTCACGTCGCCCGTCGGTTGCCGATAGGCAAATGTCACAGCGCGTTAACAAACGGCGACTGTCCGTGAAACGCGCGTTCTCTACCGTGGAAGAACAACATCCCCCAAGAGGAGGTCCACCGTGACTGTTGACCGCAGCGCAGATGCCGGCACCGGCAATTCCGTAGATATAGACACCGACCCGCTGCACGGAGGCGTGTCCTCATCCGCCAGCGCACAGCCCTCCACCGGCACAACCGACGCCCCCGCCCTTGAATTCCGTCCCGGCCGCTGGATCGCCAACTGGAACGCCGAGAACAAAGAGCAGTGGGAGTCCGCCGGCCGGGCCATCGCCCGCCGCAACCTGAACTGGTCCATCTTCGCCGAGTTCCTCGGCTTTGTGGTCTGGCAGCTCTGGTCCATCGTGGTGGTCCAGCTCCCGGCAGCCGGCTTCACATTCACCACCTCGGAAATCTTCTGGCTGATCTCGATGCCCAGCCTGGTAGGCGCCACGCTCCGCATCCCCTACACCTTTATGATTCCCCGCTTCGGCGGCAGGAACTGGACCATCGTGTCCGCGCTCCTCCTCCTGATTCCCTCCGTCGGCCTGGGACTCTGCGTCTCCAACCCGGAAACCCCGTTCGGTGTCATGCTGTTCGTGGCAGCGCTTGCAGGCTTCGGCGGCGGCAACTTCGCCAGCTCCATGGCCAACATCACGTTCTTCTACCCGGCACGCGAGAAGGGCTGGGCCCTGGGCCTGAACGCCGCCGGCGGCAACATGGGTGCAGCCGTTGCACAGCTCGCCGTCCCGATTGTGATCACCTTGGTGGCCGTCGGCAGCGTCAACCTGCCCATGGCCGGCTGGATGTGGATCCCCTTCATCCTGATCGCCGCCTTCGGTGCCTGGAAGTACATGGACAACCTCACCAGCGCCAAGGGTGATGTGGCCGGTTCGGTCGCAGCACTGAAGGAACCGCACCTGTGGATCATGGCACTGCTGTACATCGGCACCTTCGGTTCGTTCATCGGCTTCGCAGGCGTGTTCCCCAAGCTCATCAAGGACTACTTCCCGGCGTTCTCCTCCATCGGAGTCGGCACCGTGGCACTCTCGCTGGCCTTCCTCGGCCCGCTGGTCGGTTCACTGGCCCGCCCCTACGGCGGACGCATGGCTGACCGTATGGGCGGGGCACGGATGACCGTGGCAGCATTCGCCGCCATGGCCGTCATCACCCTGACCATGATCTGGACCCTGCCGCTGAAGAACTTCTGGCTGTTCCTGGTCCTCTTCCTGATGCTCTTCACCGCCAGCGGCTTCGGCAACGGCGCAACCTACCGGATGATCCCCATCATCTTCGCCACGTCCAGCCGGGCAGCGATGTCCGGTGCCAGCACGGTCCAAACCCAGCGGCTCGCGTCCTCGGCCCTCGGCCTCATCTCGGCCATCGGTGCCTACGGCGGCTTCGTTATCCCGCAGGTGCTGAACGCCTCCAACACGGCCAGCGGGTCCTACACCCCGGCCTTCTACGGTTTTGTCGGAGCCTACGTAGTAATGCTGGCGGTCTGCTGGTTCTTCTACATCCGCAACGCCAACCGAAATGCGATGGGACACGTCTAACATGACCAAAAGCGCCGACACGCACTGCCCTTACTGCGCCCTGCAGTGCGCCATGACGCTCACGTCACCAGCGGAACTGACCCCGGCTTCCGAGCCGGGGTCAGTCCCCGTGCCGGCTGAATCCGCAGCGCTGGCCGCTGCGGACGCCACCCTGAAGGCCCCCCTCCTCGAAGTGAGCGGCCGGGACTTCCCCACCAACCGGGGCGGCCTCTGCCGCAAGGGCTGGACCTCAGCCACGCTCCTCAACCACCCCGGACGGGTCACCGAACCCCTGCTCAAGGGCGCCGACGGCGTCCATCGCCCCATCGGCTGGGACCAGGCCCTGGCGCTGGTCACCACCGCGGTGAAGGACGCACAGGCACGCTACGGGAAGGACGCCGTCGGGGTTTTCGGCGGCGGTGGCCTCACCAACGAGAAGGCCTACATGCTGGGCAAGTTCGCCCGCCTGGCCCTGGGCACCTCACGCATCGACTACAACGGCCGCTTCTGCATGTCCTCCGCCGCGGCCGCCGGGATGCGCGCCTTCGGCCTGGACCGCGGCCTCCCGTTTCCGCTGGCAGACCTGGACTCGGCCAGCACCATCATGATGCTCGGCTCCAACGTGGCAGAAACCATGCCGCCGTTTGTGCAGCACCTCCAGGGAGCCCGCGACGCCGGCGGGCTGATCGTGGTGGATCCGCGCCGTTCAGCCACGGCAAGGTTCACATCCGACGGCGGCGGCCTTCACCTCCAGCCCCTGCCGGGCACCGACCTCACCCTCCTGCTGGGCCTCTCGCACGTGATCATCCACGAAGGCCTGGCAGACGACGACTTCATCGCGGCACGCACCACCGGCTACGAGGCCGTGGTCCGCAGCGTCAACTCGTTCTGGCCCGAACGCGTCCAGTCCCTCACCGGCGTCCCCGCGGAGCTCATCCGGGAAACCGCCCGCAGGCTCGCCGACGGCGCGGGCAAGGGCGGCAGCTACATCCTTACCGGACGCGGTGTGGAACAGCACGTGGACGGCACGGACACCGCCACCGCCGCGATCAACCTCAGCCTCCTGCTGGGCCTGCCCGGCTCGCGCCGCAGCGGCTACGGCACCCTCACCGGCCAGGGCAACGGCCAGGGCGGCCGCGAGCACGGCCAGAAGGCCGACCAGCTCCCCGGCTACCGGAAGATCACCGACCCCGCCGCCCGCGCCCACATGGCCGGCGTCTGGGGCGTCCCGGAGGAAACTATTCCCGGGCCGGGATTGCCCGCCGTCCAGTTGCTGAAGTCGCTGGGACAGCCCGACGGCGTCCGGTGCCTTTTTGTGCACGCCTCCAACATCGCGGTGGCCTCCCCCGATGCAAACGCCGTCATCGCCGGGCTCCGCAGCCTGGACTTCCTGGTGGTCTGCGACTTCTTTATGTCCGAGACCGCCGCCGAAGCCGACCTCATCCTCCCGGTCCTGCAGTGGGCCGAGGAGGAGGGCACGCTCACCAACCTCGAGGGGCGCGTCCTCCGCCGCCGCCAGGCCCTGCAGCCGCCGGCCGGCGCACGCAGCGAACTGTGGATCATGGCCCGGCTGGCAGAAGCGCTCGAGGCCCCGTCCACGTACAGCGAAGATCCGGAAACAGTCTTTGAGGAACTGCGGCTGGCCTCGGCCGGCGGGCACGCAGACTACTCCGGTATTGACTACGCCATGCTGGACCGCGGCGAAGCCGCCTACTGGCCGTACCCCGTGGGGAGCACCGGTACGCCCCGGCTGTTCCTGGACGCGTTCGCCCATGCCGGCGGCAAGGCGGTCATGACCCCGGTGACGCCCCGCCGTCGTCGTACCCCGGCCCCCAACCCGGACCCGGCCGCGAAAACCATGACCCTCATCACCGGCCGCCTCCTGGAGCACTACCAGTCCGGGACGCAGACCCGGCGTGTGTCCGAACTGCTGTCCAGCCAGCCCGAAGCGAAAATGCAGATCCACCCCGCCGCTGCGGCCGCCATGGGCATCACCGACGGGGCTTTTGTGTCGGTGGCCAATGAACGCGGCGAGGTGTTCTGCAGGGCGGAACTCAGCACCGCGATCCGGCCCGAGACAGTCTTCCTGCCGTTCCATTTCCCGGAGCTTGAAAGCGCCAACCGCCTCACCGAGGCGGCAACGGATCCCATTTCCGGGATGCCCGAATTCAAGTTCAACAAGGTGTGGGTCCGAGCGGTCGCAACCGGACTTCAGAATAGTGTTCTTCAGAAATCGGAGGCCTCATGAGTGAGCAGATTGTCATTGTTGGTTTCGGCCCCGTGGCTGCCCGCCTGATCGATGAACTGCTGCCCGCGGTCCGCGACGGGCACGTCAGCCTCACTGTCGTGGGCGAGGAAGCCGAGGCCGCGTACAACCGTGTGCTGGTGGCCGATCTGGGCGTCGGACGCACTACTGCCGATGCCCTGGCCCTCTCCGATGCCGCAGCCCTGGCCGCGGATGGCGTGGACGTCAGGCTCGGCGTGCGGGTCCGCCGCGTGGACCGCGCCCGCCAGCAGGTGATCCTTACAGACGGCACCTCCGCCCACTATGAGCGGCTCGTCTTCGCCACGGGTTCCCGGCCCGTCATCCCCAACCTGACCGGCATCAACCCGGATCCCGCTTCCCCCGTCCTTCCCGCCGGCGTCACGGCGCTCCGGGATCTCCGCGACGCTTCGGTTTTGCGCGCAGCGGTCGACGGCGGCAAGCGTGTTGTGGTGCTGGGCGGCGGCGTCCTGGGCCTCGAGACAGCCCTCGCGGCTGCCGAGGAAGGCGCCACCGTCACGGTGGTGCACAACGGGCCGCACCCGCTGGGACGCAACATCGACCGGGGCGGCGGCGCGGTCCTCGCGGCCAGCCTTCGCCGTTGCGGCGTGCGGATGGCCGGCAACGCCCGGTCCACCGGAGTGGAGCACAACGCGCCCGACGGCGGATTCTCGGCATTGCTGCTCAATGACGGTTCGGCGATCGACGGCGACCTCCTTGTCATCTCGTGCGGTGTCCGTCCCCGGACCGAGCTGGCCGAAGGCTGCGGCCTGTCGGTTGGTGCTGGCATCCTGGTGGACCACCGGCTCCGTGCCCACCACGAGCCGCACATCTTCGCGATCGGCGACTGCGCCGAGGTCCGCTGCCCGGATCCGGCCTGCGGCGAATGCCGCACCGCCAAGGGCCCGTCCGGCCTGGTGGGTCCCGGGTGGCGGCAGGCCGAATGGCTGGCCGAATACCTGACCATGCTGGCCACCGGCACGCAGGAGGACGCCGACACGCTGCAGGAGCTGCCCCAGGAGCAGGCCGGCGTCATTGTGCTGAAGGCCCGCGGCATGAACATGGCTGTGGCGGGCGACAACGGTGCCGAGCCGTGGGACGAAGACGTGCTCACCGCCGGCGCCGTGAACGGCCGGCCGCGGCTGCAGATCGCCCAGTGGGCCGATCCGGAACACGGCCGCTACGTGAAGATGACCACCCGCGGCGGAGTGCTGGAAGGCCTGGTGGCCGTGGGTATGCCGCGGACCGCCGCCGAGCTCGTGGGACTCTTCGAACGCGGTGCGGAACTGCCGGCCGACAGGTCACTGCTGCTCCGGCTCGATGGCCCGGACCAGCTGGCCGCGTCCGGTCCCGCCGATCCGGCTGGCACCGTATGCCGCTGCGCCGGAGTCAGCGGCGCCAAGATCCAGGGCGCCGTGGCGGAAGGCTGCTCCACCGTGGCCGAGGTGTCCAAGGCAACCCGCGCCGGTACCGGCTGCGGCGGCTGCCACGAGGACATCAAGGGGCTCATCGAAAAACACTTCCAGGCGGCTCCCGCCGCCTGATGTGAACTGAAGCCGGCGAGCCCGGACATGTCCGCGTCACGGAATCGGACTCGACGGCGGGCGGGCGGTAGCATCGGGGCCATGAATGCCGACGAAGAAGACGACATCACCGAAGAACTGCTGGCCGACGCCAGGAAGCTGACCGGACTGAGCCTGGAACTCTTGGGCCTTGATCCGCACCCGGATGACATGACGCCGGAACAGCGGCTGCAGTTCGAGCCGGAAGACCTGGACGAAATGGCGGCTGTCTCGCCGGAAGACCGGAAAACGGCTGTGACCCAGACCCGCCTGCTGGCAGGCCTTCTCTGGAACTCGTCGGGCGTTCTCGTTGACCAGCTCTTCCGCGATCTGGGGACCCTGACCGCACTGGATGCCGTCACTTCGTCCGACGTCGCCGGTTCCGCTGTGCTGTCCTCGCTGCCGCCTCAGTTCGCCGCCAGCTACGACGCGACGTTTACCCGGAAGTTCATCGTCGTCGCTTCCGATGTGACGGCATCTCTGGTCCGCGGCTGGACAGCCCCCGGATGCCTCGCAGCCGAACTCGCCGTCCGCTGCCTGCTCGATCAGGCGGAAATCACCGAGGACATCTATGAACTCGACCTCCCGGAAGACTGGCGTGCTCAGGTCGAGGAAGTCCTGTTGGAGGAGGCGGAGAGTCCAGCCCTCTACTCGGACAGCCCCGGCATTCCGGAGATCGACGCCGGGAAGCTGAGTATCGAGGGCTGGTTCACCCCCTTTACTTCCGGCAGCACCGTGCCGCCCTACGCCCTGGCCTAGGCGTCGAGGCCGGGAATCCGGGCGGTCTTTAGGCCGGAGCCTTGGGGATCATGATCCACAGGGCGATGTAGACCAGTTCGCCGATCCCCACCAAGCCAAAGATCACAAAGCCGAGCCTGACCAGGAACTTCGGGATCCCGAATCGGGCTGAAAGGGCGGCGCAGACGCCGCCGATGATTTTTCCGCGGCGTGGCCGCTCCAGTGCTGTAGTCATGCGGCCACGCTACCGCAACTCACTTACATGTGGACGTGCAGGCGCCGGGCCGCTTCGGAGATGGACCCGCTCAGCGACGGGTAGACGGTGAAAGTGTTGGCGACGTCGTCGACGTGGAGCTTCTGGGTGACTGCAAGGGAGATGGCGAAGATCAGCTCGGAAGCGTTCGGCCCCACCACAACACCGCCAATCACGGTGCCGGAGCCCTTACGCGCGAAGATCTTGACGAAGCCGTCCTTGTGGTTGCGCATTTTGGCGCGGGCATTGCTCTTGAGCGAGAGTTTGATGATGTCGCCCTGGTATTTGCCGGACTGGATCTCGGCCTCGGAGACCCCCACATTCGCGATCTCGGGTGACGTGAAGATGTTGGACGCCACCTGGTGCAGTTTGAGCGGCATAACGCTGTCGCCCAGGAAATGGGCGATCGCGATCCGGCCCTGCATTGCGGCCACCGAGGCCAAAGCCAGCACGCCGGTGCAGTCTCCCGCTGCGTAGATGTTCGGCGCCGTGGTGCGGGAGACGCCGTCGACCTTTATATGGCCGCTCTCGGTGAGGGCCACGCCGGCCTCTTCGAGGCCTATGCCGGCGGTGTTCGGGATGGAACCCACGCAGACCAGGCAGTGGCTGCCGGTGACTTTTGATCCGTCACCGAGGGTGACCACCACGCCGTCGTCGGTCCGCTCGACGGTTTCGGCACGGGCGCGGGACAGCACGCGCACACCGCGGCGCTCGAAGACTTCCTCCAGCACCTCCGCGGCGTCCGTGTCCGAACCGGGGAGCACCCTGTCGCGGCTGGAGATCAGGGTGACTTTGGAGCCCAGGCCGTTGTAGGCGGAGGCGAACTCGGCACCGGTCACACCGGAGCCCACCACAATCAGTTCCTCGGGAAGCTCGTCAAGGTTGTAGATCTGCGCCCAGTTCAGGATGCGTTCCCCGTCCGGCCGCGCGGTGGGCAGCTCGCGGGGGTGCGCGCCGACGGCCAGCAGAATGGTGTCCGCTTCCACGATTTCGGTGCCGTCAGCGGTCAGGACCTCGATGGTGTGGCTGTCCAGGAGCTTGCCCGAACCCAGCAGGATGCGGACGTTCTGGTGCTCCAGCCCAGTGGAGATGTCGGTGGACTGCTGGCGGGCAAGGCCCAGCAGTCGGTCGTTAATGTGTTTGAGGTCGGCGCGCATCGCCGGCACAAAGTCGCCACCGTCGACGTCGAACTTCACGCCCAGCTCGCCCGCCTCCCCGACGCGGGTCATCAGATCCGCCGTCGCGATCAGGGTCTTCGAAGGCACGACGTCGGTCAGCACGGCCGAGCCGCCCATGCCCGCGCGTTCGATGATGGTGACCTGCGCTCCCAGCGAGGCAGCGACCATAGCGGCTTCGTATCCGCCGGGGCCACCTCCGAGGATTGCGATCCGGGGGGAGCTGAAATCAGGGTGCGTAGTCACAATCAACCATTCTCGCGCATCTGCGCAGGGACCACCAATAAAAGAGTGGCCCGTCACGGTGCCGTCTGCGGCCCGGCGCGACGCTGTTGCCACTGTGCACAGCGGCACCGGCACGATAACTTGTACCAGTGAGTAATACAGACTTCCAGAACACGGACCCTTTCGCCGCGGCGCGCTCCGCCGCTGAGTACATCGCGCAGGAGACCGGGGTGGACAATCACGACGTCGCGCTCGTCCTGGGCTCAGGCTGGGCTGAAGCCGCCGACCTCATCGGCGAGACCACGGCCACCCTGACCGCCGACACTGTCCCGGGCTTCCACGCCCCGGCCGTGGAAGGACATGTGGGCACCATCCGCTCGGTCCTGACCAAAGAGGGCAAACGCGCGCTGGTCCTGGGCGCACGGACGCACTACTACGAGGGCAAAGGCGTCCGCGCCGTGGTCCACGGCATCCGCACCGCTGCCGCTGCAGGCTGCAAAACCCTGGTCCTCACCAACGGATGCGGAGGGCTGAACGAAAGCTGGACGCCGGGCACTCCGGTCCTCATCAAAGATCACATCAACCTCACCGCCACGTCCCCGCTGGAAGGCGCAACGTTTGTTGATCTGACGGATCTGTACAGCTCGCGCATCCGTGCCCTCGCCCGTGAAGTGGACTCCTCGCTGGAGGAAGGCGTCTATGCCCAGTTCAGCGGACCGCATTACGAAACGCCGGCCGAAGTCCAGTACGCCAAGCGGATCGGCGCGGACCTGGTGGGCATGTCCACCGCGTTGGAAGCGATCGCCGGCCGGCACGCAGGCATGGAAGTGTTCGGAATTTCGCTGGTCACCAACCTCGCAGCCGGGATCAGCGCCATGCCTCTCAGCCACCAGGAAGTCATCGAGTCCGGCCAGGCCGCCGGACCGCGGATTTCCAAACTGCTGGCTGGGATCATCGCCAAGCTTTAGGCCAACGCGGGGTCACTAAGCGCCCAATGGAGGCTTTCCCATGGGCGTCTAGTGACCCCGCGTTGCTGTAGGGCGGGTCAGGTTCGCGGACCGACCAGCTGCAGGACGGTGGACTCCCGGGCATCGGGAAAGCGGCGCTCGATGGACTGGGCGATCCCGGCAATGCTCTGCCGGGACAGCTCAGTCCGCCAGGTGACTTCGGCGTGGCGCATCGTCTGCGAGATAAGGCAGGTGCGCGCGTAGTCGGCGTCCATGCTCGCACCCGGGGCGTCCTTGGCGATGCCTTCGCACCGGAAGGCATGGTCGTTTCCTTCGATGGCCAGGACCACATCAAGGACGGAAATCCGGTCCGGACGCCGGGCCAGCGAGAAGCCGCCGCGCGGGCCGGATACGGAGGTCAGGATCCCGGCCCGCACCAGGGCCTGGAGCTGTTTGTTCAGATATGCGGCGGGAAGCTTGTAGAACTCGGCCAGCCGTGCGCTGCTGACGGCCTCCCCCGGCGGGGTCCAGGACATGTTGACGCAGCTATGCAGCCCCCACTCAACACCCTGCCCCAGTTTCATATTCGCGACATTACTTGTCCAGAAAATTTACTGCAAGGATTTCGCTGCTTCCGCTATCACAGGCGAGTGTTCAGGCGCCGTTCCTGAAGCAATGACGATAGCGTTGACCGCATGACGTCCTCCGATGCCGCCTCCTTGTTCCGCCACGCCCGCGAATGGGCGGCCAAAGATCCGGATCCCACCACAGCCGCAGAGCTCACCGAACTGCTGCAACTCGCGGAAGAGGGCTCACCGGCAGCGTTGCAGGAACTGGCCGACAGCTTCAGCGGCACGCTGCAGTTCGGCACCGCAGGCCTCCGTGCCGCCCTGGGCGCCGGGCCGAACCGGATGAACCGCGTGGTGGTGCGCCGCGCCGCCGCCGGCCTCGCCGACTTCCTGGTTGATGCGGTGGGTGAGGCTGCCCCCGGGACCCGGCCACGCGCCGTCGTCGGCTATGACGCCCGCCATAACTCGGACATCTTCGCCGAGGAAACGGCGGCCATCTTCACCGCCGCCGGGATTGAAACCTTCCTGATGCCGTCCGCACTGCCCACCCCGCTGCTCGCTTTCGCCGTCCGGTCCCTCGATTGCGACGGCGGTGTGATGGTGACGGCAAGCCACAATCCCCCGCAGGACAACGGATACAAGGTGTACCTGGGCCGCCATGCCGTGGAGGGCAGCGGCCGCGGAGCGCAGATCGTGGCGCCCCACGACGCCCGGATCGCCGCGCGGATCGATGCCGTGGGCGCACTGGAATCCATCACCCTTGCCGCGGACGGCTGGACGGTCCTGGACCCGTCGGTTGCGGCGGAGTATGAACGCGCGACGGCGGCACTCGCCGATGGGGCCCGCTTCCCGTCCCGAGACCTGCGGATTGTCCTGACGCCCATGCACGGCGTCGGCGGCGAGACTGCCGTGGCGGTGCTGAATGCTGCCGGCTTTGCCGATGTCACGCTGGTGGCCGAACAGGCTGAGCCGGATCCCGACTTTCCCACGGTGAACTTTCCGAATCCGGAGGAACCCGGCGCCCTGGACCTGGCATTGGAGACCGCCGCCCGCGTGGAGGCCGATATTGTCCTGGCCAACGATCCGGATGCTGACCGCGTTGCAGTGGCGGCGAAGGATCCTGACACCGGCGCGTGGCGCATGCTGCGCGGCGACGAGGTGGGCGCGCTGCTGGGGGCACACATTGTGGCCCGGCTGGCGGCCGGCTCCGACGAAACCACCAGTACGGTTGAAGCAGCCAGCGACGAAGGGGCCGGCGTCTTCGCCAATTCGATTGTGTCCTCGCGCCTGCTCTCCCGCATCGCCGCCGCGGCAGGCTACGCGCACGAGGAAACGCTGACCGGGTTTAAGTGGATTTCCCGGGTGCCCGGGCTGGTCTACGGCTACGAGGAAGCCCTGGGCTATTGCGTTGCACCTGAACTGGTCCGGGACAAGGACGGGATCTCCGCCGCTGTCCTCATCGCGGAAATGGCTGCCGCCGCCAAGGCGGACGGGAAAACCATCTTCGACACCCTGGACGAGCTCTACCTTCAGCACGGGCTTCACGCCAGCGACCAACTGAGCATCCGGGTGGCTGATCTGGGCCTGCTGGACGCGATGATGAACCGGCTCCGGGTGAGCCCGCCCGATTCGTTCGGTTCGTCCGCTGTTGAGACTTTCGTAGACCTGGCCGAAGGGAGCGAGCACCTGCCGCCCACCGATGGCCTGCTGTACCTGACCCGGGACGAGACCCGGGTCATCATCCGGCCCAGCGGCACCGAGCCCAAGCTCAAGTGCTACCTGGAAGTCATCCTCCCGGTTGAGTCAGCGGCCGAGCTGCCGGAAGCCCGGCAGGCAGCCCGGACAGCCCTGGACAATGTGCTCGACGATGTCCGCGAGGCCCTCGGGCTCTGACGGGTCGTTAGACCGCGACCTCGATGAAACCGTCGGAAATGCGGGTGCTGAACGTTTCCAGGCGCACCGCGGCGGTTCCGAAGCATTCGCCGGTCTCCAGGTCGTAGACCTCTTTGTGCAGCGGCGAAGCGATGGTGGGACGGGTGCCGCGTGAACCCAGAATGCCGCGGGCCATCACGTGGGCGCCGGTGGCCGGATCTTCGTGGGCCACGGCAAAAACCTCACTGGGGCCGGTCCGGAAGAGTGCCACCTGGCGGCCTTCAATGAGGGCTGCTTCGCCCCAGGCAAGCTCAAGCTCGTCCACGGCGCAGACCCGGTGCCACGTCGCGGTGTCGGCGGCGAGCGCCCCAAGTTCCAGTGTTGCCGTCATGTCGGCTCCTCTCCCCGTGCTTGATTGGCCACCTTTATGGCCGTACCAAACAATTTAGGCAACGGGTGTTTCAAAGGCGTGCAGTGAATGTGTCCGGCGCGTAAAAGAGACCTCACCCGATCGGAAACGCGTTCGTGATGCAGAAGTTAAGCCTACGAAACATAAGGGAAACTGAAGCGAAACTGCGACTACCTAGTCTGAATGCATACCTCGTCAGAGAAGGTCGCAGAATTCCGTCTGCGGCCCATGCGAAAGGCCCACAGTGACCGAACAGACTTCAAGCTCAGAGAACACGCGCCGCATCGTCGTCGCCGGTGGCGGCCCCGCCGCCCACCGCTTCGCCGATGCCATGCATTCCCGTGGCCTCGAAGGCTGGCACGTCACGGTCCTCACGGAGGAAGCCCACCTGCCCTATGACCGGGTAGCGCTCTCCAAGGCCCTCACGGACACCGGTGTCGACCTGACGCTGGGGTCCGCGTCGATGTGGGACCACGCTTCCCTTGAACTGAAGACCGGCGAGCGCGTGGTGAAGATCAACGCCGAAGCCAAGACGGTGGAAACCGCCGCCGGCAACACCTTCGAATACGACGACCTGGTGGTCGCAACCGGCTCGAATGCCGCCCGCCTGCCCATCCCCGGCAACGAGCTCACCCACGTCTACCGCACGCTCGAAGACGTCTGGGCCATCAACAAGTCCATCACCGAGCTCACGGAAAAGCTCGGTCGCAAGGTTAATGCCGTCACCATCGGTGGCGGCCTCCTGGGGCTCGAATCGGCCGCCGGCACGGAGCAGCTCGGCGCCAACCCGATCGTTATCGACGGTTCGCAGTGGCTGATGGCCACCCAGCTGGATGAAGGCGCGGGCCAGGCAATGGGCCGGCTCATCAAGGCCAAGGGCTTTGCAGTCCACGGCGGTGTCTTCCCCTCGGAAGTCCTGTCCGACGACGAGGGCCAGGTGACGGGTGTCCTTATGGCCGACGGCCGCATCATCGAAGCAGACATGGTGATCGTAGCCATCGGCGTCCGGCCCCGCGACGAACTCTTCCGCGCCGCCGAGGGCGACGAACAGGTGTTCAGCCTGGGCCAGCGTGGCGGTGTGGTCATCGACGACTCCTGCGCCACCGAGGTCGACGGAATCTGGGCAATCGGCGAGGTGGCCAACTTCGAAGGCATGTGCCTGGGCCTGGTTGCCCCTGCCAACACCATGGCAGAGATCGTGGCCGACCGCCTGCACGGCGGCGGGGCCACCTTCCCCGGTTTCGACACCGCCACCAAGCTGAAGCTCTCCGGTGTGGACGTAGCCAGCTTCGGCGACGGCTTCGCCAAGACCGAGCACTCGCTCGAAATCGTTTACGCCGACCCCGCCCGCGGTGTCTACCAAAAAATCGTCACCACCGACGATGCCAAGACCCTCCTGGGCGGCATCTTTGTGGGCGACGCCAGCCCCTACACCAGCCTCCGCCCGCTCCTGGGCCGCGAACTCAGCGCCGAGCCCGGCGCGTACCTCTCGGCGGCCGGCGGCGGCGACGCCCCGGACACCGAACTGCCGGACGACGCCATCCTGTGTTCCTGCAACAACGTCTCCGCCGGAACCATCCGCGACACCGTCAACGGCTGCGGCGCCTGCGACGGCAACGCCCCCGTCCAGGAACTTGGCGAACTCAAGGGCTGCACCCGCGCCGGAACCAGCTGCGGATCCTGCGTCCCGATGCTCAAGAAGCTGCTGGAAACCGAACTCACCAAGTCCGGCGTCGAGGTCTCCAAGGCCCTCTGCGAGCACATCGAACTGTCACGCCAGGAACTCTTCGACGCCATCCGCGTCCTGGAACTGACCTCCTTCGAGGAGATCATGGCCAAGTACGGCACCGGCGCCGGCTGCGACATCTGCAAGCCCACCATCGCCAACATCCTGGCCAGCCAGAACAGCGCCTACGTCCTGGACGCCGGCCGCGGCACGCTGCAGGACACCAACGACCGCGCCCTCGCCAACATGCAGAAGGACGGCACCTACTCGGTGGTCCCCCGCATCGCCGGCGGCGAAATCACCCCCAAGAAGCTCGGCGTCATCGCCGCCGTGGCCGAGAAGTACAACCTGTACACCAAGATCACCGGCGGCCAGCGGATCGACATGTTCGGTGCCCGGCTGGAAGAGCTGCCGGAAATCTGGAAGGAACTGGTGGACGCCGGCTTCGAGTCCGGCCAGGCATACGGCAAGAGCCTGCGCACCGTGAAGTCCTGTGTTGGTTCCACCTGGTGCCGCTTCGGTGTCCAGGACTCGGTGGCCATGGCCATCCAGCTCGAGCTCCGGTACCGCGGCCTCCGCAGCCCGCACAAGCTCAAGATGGGCGTCTCCGGCTGCGCCCGCGAATGTGCCGAGGCCCGCGGCAAGGACGTCGGCGTCATCGCCACGGCCGACGGCTGGAACCTGTACGTCGGCGGTAACGGCGGAGCCACCCCCGCCCACGCCCAGCTGCTGGCCAAGGACCTCGACGACGAAACCCTGATCAAGTACATCGACCGCTACTTCATGTACTACATCCGCACGGCGGACCGCCTGCAGCGCACCGCGCGCTGGCAGGAAGAGCTCGACGGCGGCATCAAGCACGTCGAGGACGTGGTGGTCAAGGACACCCTGGGCATCGCCGAGGAACTTGAAGCCGCCATGGCCAAGCACGTTGACACCTACGTGGACGAATGGGCAGACACGCTGAAGGACCCCGAGCGTCTGCGCCGGTTCCGTTCCTTCGTCAACGCGCCTGACCAGAAGGATGACTCCATCACCTTCGTTTCCGACGAGCGTGGCCAGATGCGCCCTGCCACTGCGGAGGAAAAAGGCAAGGTCCTGATCGGCGCCTCCATCCCCATGCGGCCCCGCGCCGAGAACGAGGTATAGCCATGCAGCTCAGCATTGATCTCACCGGCCGCGAAGTCCTGGTCACCGGATCCGACCACGCCGCCCGCCAGGCGGTCCGCCGCTACGCGGCCGCGGGCGCCGTCGTCTACCGCCTCAGCACCCCGGCGGGTGCAGCGCATGACGGCCCGCTCCCCGAGCGTCCGTTCCTGGTCGCGGCGGTCGACGACGGCCAGCCCGGCTGGGAGTCCCTGCTCGAGCGCTGCGCCGCCACCGGCATCCCGGTGGCGGCCGAGCCGGCCGCCGGACCGGTCGGCCACGTCACCCTGGTGGGCGGCGGACCCGGCACCACCGAGCTGCTGACCGTCGCCGCCGTGAAGGCCCTCCGCGATGCGGACGTGGTGTTCTTCGACCGGCTGGCTCCCTGCCAGGACCTGCCGGACCTGACCTCCGCCGAACTGGTGGATGTGGGCAAGAAGCCCGGCCACCACAAGGTGGGCCAGGCCGACATCGAAAAGCTGATGGTTGAGAGCGCTCTCGCCGGCAACAACGTGGTCCGCCTCAAGGGAGGCGACCCCTACGTCTTCGGCCGTGGCGGCGAGGAAGTGGCTTCCTGTGTGGCGGCGGGTGTGCCCGTCCGTGTCATCTCGGGTGTCACCAGCGCGATCTCCGTGCCGGCGGCCGCCGGCATTCCGGTCACCCACCGCGAGGTCAGCCACATGTTCACCGTGGTCTCCGGCCACGCGCCGCTGACCGAAAAGGAACACACGCACCTGGCTGGCCTGGGAGGCACCATTGTGGTCCTGATGGGCATCGGCACACTGCACCAGCTCGCGGCCGGACTCCGCAAAGCCGGCATGCGCCCGGACATGCCCATGGCCGTCGTCGAACGCGGTTACCGCCCCGGCCAGCGCACCACCATCGCGGACCTGGGCACCATCACCTCCGCCGCTGCCGGGTGCAGCAATCCCGCCGTGCTGGTCATTGGCGAGGTGGTTCGCGTGGCAGAAGCCAACCGCGGGCATGCTGAGGCCGCCGCCGACCTCGACCGGCTGGCGGCCTCGCTGCTCGGTTCATGAAAGGATTGACCCCCATGAACGCACTGGCACCAGCTGAACCTGCCCAGCTTGAAGCGACGTCCGGGCCGGAGGCTGCGGACTCCCCGCTGGAGGGCTTCCGCATTGGAGTCACCTCGCACCGGCGCTCCCGGGACCTCATCGAGGCACTGGAACGCCGCGGCGCGGAAGTACTGCACGCGCCGGCCCTCAAGATCGCCCCGGTGCAGGAGGACATCCGCCTCATCGAGGACACCAAGGCCATCATCGACGCACGCCCGGACCTGTGCATCGCCACTACGGCGTACGGCATGCGCCGCTGGTGCGAAGCTGCTGATTCGTTTGGGATCGGTGAACAGCTCCTGGAAACCCTTGGGGCGTGCCGGATGTTCGTCCGGGGCCCCAAAGCCCGCGGCGCCGTCCGCGCGGCCGGACTCGCCGACGTCGGAATCAGCAGCGACGAAACCACCGCAACGCTGGTGGACATGCTGCTCGCCGAAGGCGTGCGGGGCAAGACCGTGGCCGTGCAGCTGCACGGCTACACGGACGTCCGGCAGCTGGAACGGCTACGCATGTCCGGCGCCACGGTCCTGACGGTCACCCCTTACCGCTGGGTAAAGCCCGACGGCGAAGACCGGCTTCCGCGCCTCATCGAGGCTGTGTGCAGCGGCAATCTGGATGTGCTCACCTTCACGAGCGCCCCCGCCGTCGATGCCGTGTGGAGCACCGCCCACGAAATGGGCGTCTACAAGCAGCTCATCGAAAGCCTGAAAACCAACGTCACCACGGCGGTGGTGGGGCCCGTCACGGCCCAGCCCCTGCTCGACGCCGGTATCTCGCCGCTCGTTCCGGAACGGTTCCGGATGGGCGCCCTCATCCGGCTGGTGTGCGAGCACCTCGCCCTGAACCATGTGCGGCGGCTGGACACCGCGTCCGGCAACCTTGAGCTGCGCGGCCGCAGCCTGCGGGTCGACGGGGCGCAGGTTGAGCTGGCCCCTGCGCCGCTGCTGCTGCTGCGTGCCCTCCTGGGGGCCGGTGGGGCCGTGCTTTCCCGGGAATCGCTGTCGGAGCTGCTCGAGCTGAAGGGCTCGGTCCACGCCCTGGACATGACTGTCAGCCGCCTGCGGTCATCACTGCCGGACGGCCGCCTGGTGGAGACGGTGGTCAAGAGGGGTTACCGGATCCGCGTCTAGGGACGCGGGCCCAGGCCGCCTTTGTGTCAGTCCGGAGCGCAGGGAGAGGTGCGTCACGGGTTTTGTTACCGGCCGGTAAACGCTGGCGAACAAAGGGTGTTTTCCCAGCAACAGCGGGGAAACACGCCTGAAAAGCCCGCCGCCTACGCTGGGATTCATCACGAAGTCCCGGCCGCTCCAGCGGCCGCCAGCGAAAGGGCCAGCACATGTCCGCTCCGGCACCGTCCACCTCAGTTTCCCCGGCTCCGCGCATCGTCATCGCCGGGGCAGGGCCCGCCGCACAGGCGCTGGTCCGCCAGCTGGACGGTGCACGCTTCCGCGGCACCGTCACCGTCCTCAGCAACCGGGACGACGCTCCCGCCGAACTCCTGGAGCTCGCAGAGCTGCCACAGGTATCCGTCCGCTTCGGCCAGCCAGCGAGCTTCATCGACGCGGGGAACCGCTCCGTCACCACCGCCGACGGCATGGAACTGGGCTACGACGAACTGGTCATCGCCACCGGATCAGCGCCCGTCGCGTCCCCCGTGGCGGGCGCCGGCCGCTGCCTGAGCTACTCCACGATCGACGACGCCGCCCGGATCGGCGACGCCGTCAAGGAAGTGACGCGGGAACTGGGCCGGCGGCCACTGGGAATCCTCGTGGGAACCGGCGCGGCGGCGGGCCAGGCCGAAGCGGTGCTGCGGGCCCGCGGCGTCAGGCCCATCCGCACAACGGTCCGGCCGGCCGCCGTGGTGCACTCCATCCACGGCTCAGGCCTGACCGCCTCCGGGGTTGTTTTCGAGGACGGCAGCAGCATGAACGGGGACCTGGTTGTCCTGGCCGAAGAGCGGGTTGCCCGCGATGGACTCGCCGCCAGCGCCGGACTCGCCACCGCCCCCAACGGCGGAATCGCCATCAGCAAGGACTTCAGGACATCGGTCTCCGGCATCTGGGCGATTGGTGACGCCGCAGCGTTCGACGGCGTCCGGCTGGGACTGCTGGTCGCCGCGGCTTCTGCCGCCGGAGCCTGCGCCGCGCAGCTGATGACGGCTACATCAGCGGCGGAAGGTGTGGCGGCGGGTGCGGCGGAACAGCGCGTTGCCGTGGCTGCCTGACCTGCTGCTGAAGGCAACGCGGGGGTCACATCCCGCCCAATGCGGAGCGTTCTTTGGGTCGGATGTGACCCCGCGTTGCTGTGGCAAGATGGTCACCAGAAGAGCCATGGACACCTAGCGTTCGCGGCCCACAAGGCCCCTTGGAAAGGACCATCCTGATGAGCAACGAAGCCATTCCCGCGACCGGCAACATTGCTTCCTACATTGACCACACGCTGCTCAAGCCTGAGGCCAGCGAAGCAGAGATCCTCAAAGTGTGTGCCGAGGCCGCCGAATACCACTTCAAGTCAGTCTGCGTTAACCCCATCTGGGTCAAGACCGTCAAGACCGCCCTCAAGGGGTCCGGGGTTCTGACCTGCTCGGTGGTCGGGTTCCCGCTGGGGGCGATTCCCACCGATGTCAAGACCTTTGAAGCCCGCGGAGCCGTCCTGGACGGCGCCGACGAGGTCGACATGGTCATCAACATCGCCGCTGCCCGTGCCGGCGACAAAGGCGCCCTGGTCGAGGACATCGCCTCAGTCGCGGAAGCGGTGCACGCCAGCGGCGCCATCCTGAAGGTCATCATCGAAACCGCATTGCTCAATGATGACCAGAAGGTTCTTGCCTGCCAGGCGTCCGTTGAAGCCGGGGCGGACTTCGTCAAGACGTCCACGGGGTTCAATGGCGGGGGCGCCACGGCCGAGGACATCGCCCTGATGCGCCGCACCGTCGGCCCCGATCTCGGCGTCAAGGCGTCCGGCGGCGTACGTTCCCTTGCCGACGCGCAGGCTATGATTGCTGCAGGTGCAACACGTATTGGTGCCAGCTCCGGCATCGCCATCGTCAACGGTGAACAGGGTTCAGCCAGCTACTGACGCCGGCCCGGAGCCGCCACAGTTTGAGCCCCGCGGGGCCAAGGAGGAAACAATGTCCAGCAAGACCACCGAGTCCGGCAACACCACGGTACAGACCCCACAGAACGAGAACAGCCTTCTGGGCAGCGTCCTTCTGTTTGTACCCATGATGGCGCTGTTCCTGGGCTCCATCTACTCCCTGTCCTTCCTCACGCTCGGCAACCCGTGGCCGATGGCCGCCTGCCTGGGCATGTTCTTCCTGGCGTTCTGGATCCCGCAGACCATCATGGGCCGGTCCGATTCAGCCGGCGGCAAGTAAGAACCCTCGGTAACTTAAAAGGCTGCGGCCCCGGATATTCCGGGGCCGCAGCCTCTTTAAGTCATGAACTGGACTGGCCGCTCAAGCACAGCCCGTGTCAGCCCGCACCAAGCAGGCGGCTGACCGCGGTCTTTCCGATCGCCATGGCGGCTGGGAAATGTGCCTTTGCCAACGACCACGCCGCTACGCACATGCCCACCATCGCGTAGGCGCTGACCGGGATCAGGACCAGCCACTCGCGCTTGGAACCGGCGCGGCCCAGCAGCGGCAGGGAAAAGGCGCCGTTGGCTTTCCAGACGTCGTTGAGCACCGGCAGCTTCCGGAGGAACTTCGGTGGCTTGATGACGATCGGCCAGAGCAGCGGCACGCCCCCGGTGGTGATCATGTCCCCCACAATGTGGACTACCACCCCGGTCAGCATCGAGACAGGCAGCCAGGTCCACTGTTCCGGCGCGAACCAGGTCACCAGTCCGGCCATGGTCAGGGCAAAAATCCAGTTGCTGATGAATCCGGACTTGGGAAACAGCTTCAGTGCCTTGGCCGCAATGTTGATCATGAACATGCACAGCAGGCCTGCACCCACGGACAGCAGGCCCCAGTCCGTCTGCAGCTGGAACTGCCCGGCCATCATGGCCAGCAGCACAAAGCACGCCGCCCCGAGCACCGAGTGGGTGCCTTGACGGTGCCCGCCGCTGGCGTTCTCAATCCCCACGGCAATCAGGTTGGACAGCGGCGGCAGCGAGTTGGCCACCGTGCTGTGGCGGTGGTCCCAGTCGCACACGAGCGCCGTCCCCGCCGTCGCCATCCCGCCGATGAGGATCCCCGTGGCGTCCAGCGGATACCAGCCCAGCGTGTACGGCCCTGTTGAGGCAATGGCTACCCACGCCGCGGCCCCCGACGCGGCGTGATGTCCTCCCATCAAGGTCTAACCTCTTACTGCCGGAGCGGCGAGCGGCGCGTCGGAGAAGATGTTGCGGATAACCCCGTTGGCCCACTCCAGGATCTCGGCGTCCTGCAGGTCGCGGCCGCCGATCCTCGCCGTCTTGGGCTTCGGAATCAGCACCGCGTCAAGGGCCGGCTTGGACTGGGAACCCGGGTACATCCGGGTCAGCCGCATCAGTTTCGACTCCGGCAGCTGCGCCGGGGAGAACTTGATGAAGTTCCCCTGCAGCGCGACGTCGGACAGGCCGGCTTCGCGGGCACCCACCCGGAAGCGGGCCACGGCGATGAGGTTCTGGACCGGCAGCGGCGGTTCGCCGTAACGGTCCACAAGCTCGGCCAGGACCTCCTCGATGGCCTCGTACGTCAACGCGGAGGCAAGCTTCCGGTAGGCCTCCAGGCGGAGCCGCTCCCCCGGCACATAATCGTGCGGGAGGTGGGCGTTGACCGGCAGCTCGATCTTCATTTCGGCGGCCTTTTCCTCGGCGTCGCCGCGGAAGTCGGCCACCGCCTCACCCACCAGGCGGATGTAAAGGTCGAAGCCGACGCCCTGGATGTGGCCGGACTGCTCGCCGCCCAGCAGGTTACCGGCGCCGCGGATTTCGAGGTCCTTCATGGCCAGCTGCATGCCGGCTCCGAGCTCGTTGTGGGTGGCCACGGCCTTGAGGCGTTCCAGGGCCACCTCGCCCAGGGGCTTCTCGGACGGGTACAGGAAGTAGGCATAGGCGCGTTCACGGCCGCGGCCCACCCGGCCGCGGAGCTGGTGCAGCTGGGAGAGGCCGTACTTGTCCGCCCCGTCCACGATCAGGGTGTTGGCGTTGGAGATGTCCAGGCCGGTCTCGATGATGGTGGTGCATACCAGGACGTCGAAGCGCTTTTCCCAGAAGTCCACAATGATCTGCTCCAGCCGGCTCTCGGACATCTGCCCGTGCGCCACCTCAACACGTGCTTCCGGAACCAGTTCACGGATCTTCGCGGCCGTCCGGTCGATGGTGGACACCCGGTTGTGCACAAAGAACATCTGGCCTTCGCGCATCAGCTCACGCCGGATGGCCGCCGAGGTCTGCTTGTCCGTGTACGGTCCCACATATGTCAGCACGGGATGGCGTTCTTCCGGCGGCGTGGCCAGCGTGGAGGTTTCCCGGATGCCGGTCAACGACATCTCCAGCGTCCGCGGGATCGGGGTGGCGCTCATGGCCAGCACGTCCACGTTGGTCCGCATTTTCTTCAATGCTTCCTTGTGCTCCACACCGAAGCGCTGCTCCTCGTCCACGATCACCAGGCCCAGGTCCTTGAACGCGAAGTCCTTCGACAGCAGCCGGTGGGTGCCGATGACGACGTCAACGGAGCCGCTTTTGACGCCCTCCACGGTCTCTTTGGTTTCCTTGGCCCCCTGGAACCGCGACAGGGCCTTGACCCGCAGGGGGAAGCCGGAGAAGCGCTCGGTGAACGTTTCGAAGTGCTGCTGGGCGAGCAGGGTGGTGGGCACCAGGATCGCCACCTGCTTCCCGTCCTGGACCGCCTTGAACGCGGCCCGGACGGCGATCTCGGTTTTGCCGTAGCCCACGTCGCCGGACACCAGGCGGTCCATGGGGATCTCGCGCTCCATGTCCGCCTTGACCTCATTGATGGTGGTCAGCTGGTCCGGCGTCTCCACGTACGGGAAGGCCTCCTCCAGCTCACGCTGCCACGGAGTGTCCGGCCCGAAGGCATGGCCCTTTGAGGCCATCCGCGCGGAGTACAGCCGGATGAGCTCGCCGGCGATCTCCTTGACGGCCTTGCGTGCCTTGGACTTGGTGCTGGCCCAGTCGGAGCCGCCCATCTTGCTGAGCACCGGGGTATCGCCGCCGACATAGCGGGTCACCTGGTCCAGCTGGTCGGTCGGGACAAACAGGCGGTCCCCGGGGGCGCCGCGCTTGGACGGGGCGTATTCCAGGACCAGGTACTCGCGGACGCCGTCTCCGCCGCCGGCCACCTTGCGCTGGATCAGTTCGATGAAGCGGCCAATGCCGTGCTGTTCGTGCACCACGGAATCGCCGTTGACGAGCTGCAGCGGGTCAACGGCGTTCCGCCGCTTGGACGGCATGCGCCGCATGTCCTTGGTGGAGCCTGCGGACGTCCGTCCCAACAGGTCCGCTTCCGTGAGCAGCCCCAGCTTGAGGCTGTCCAGGACAAAACCGCGTCCGACGGCGGCAGTGGTCACCTCGATGATGCCCGCCTGCGGCTCCTTCTCAAGGGTGTCCACGCGGGCGCAGGGGATGTCGGCGTCGTGGAACAGTTCCGCCAGGCGCTGCGCCGGGCCGGGACCCTCCGTGGCCACCACGATCCGCCACTGGTCCCGGACGTGGGAGCCGATGAAGTCCATCATCTCGGCCACATCACCCTGGTACCCGCGCGGTTCGCGGGCGCGGAGGTTCAGGACGTCAATCTCGGGCAGCAGCTCCTCGTCAGTGGCCAGCGACGTGATGGACCACCAGGACACCTCGTGCTCCAGCGAGAAGCTCCGCGTTTCGGCCAGGGAACGGAAGCTGGCTGAGTGCAACGCTGCCGACGCCTGCGAACTGAGGTCCAGCGGAGCCGTGCCGCCATCCGAGGCCGTGGACCAGGCTGCTTCCAGGAACTCCTCATTGGTGGCCGCAAGATCATGTGCGCGCCGGCGGACCTTTTCCGGTTCAATGATCACCGAGATGGACCCGGCGGGCAGCTGCTCCACGAACGGGACCATGGCGTCCACCAGCACCGGGGCCAGGGATTCCATCCCTTCCACCGCGATGCCGCCGGCGATCTTCTCCAGCATGTCCGCGGCCGCGGGAAGCTGCGCCTTCAGGGTGGCTGCGCGCGACATCACCGACGGCGTGATGAGGATTTCGCGGCAGGGCGGGGCGTGGAGCTCGGCGGGGTGGTGCACCCCGGGCGCCGACAGCGAGCGCTGGTCGGCCACCGCGAACCAGCGCATCTGGTCCACCTCGTCGCCGAAGAACTCAACCCGGATGGGATGGTCCTCGGTGGGCGGGAAGACGTCGATGATGCCGCCGCGGACGGCAAACTCGCCACGGCGGGTAACCATGTCCACGCGTGCGTAGGCGGCATCGGCAAGGCTCCGCACCACGCTGGAAAACGGCATGTCCTGTCCCACCTTCAGGGTGACCGGAACCAGGTCACCCAGCCCGGCGACGATCGGCTGGACCACCGCGCGCACCGGTGCCACCACCACACGCAGCCGGCCCGCCGTCGAACTTTCCGGGTGCGCCAGGCGGCGCAGGACGGACAGCCGGCGGCCCACCGTGTCGGAGCGGGGCGAGAGCCGTTCGTGTGGCAGGGTTTCCCAACTGGGGAACTCGGCCACTGAATCGGCCGGCAGGTAAGCGCGCAGGGCTGCTGTCAGATCCTCTGCTTCGCGTCCTGTCGCGGTGACCGCCAGCACCACAGGAGGGAGCCCGCCGTCGGGAGTTCCTTCGTCGGCGCCGACGTCCAGGCCGTCTGCCATTTCCGCCAGCAGGACGGCGCGGAGTCCGGCCGGCGCGCTGATCTGGTAGTCCTGGCCCCGGACGTCAAAACCCCTGGCCGCCTCCGCCCGGACCCGCGCGAACGTCTGGTCTTCTGCCAGGACACGGCGCAGTCCGGTCAGCGAGGGACCACCGTTGGACGGGCCAGGATGGGACGGGCCAGTGGGGCTCATGGCGGAAACTCCTGTGGGTTCATGGGATCGCAGGCAACACGAAAACCCGAAATTCACTTCGAATCCCGGGTCATCCCAGCCTACCCCTGCCCCGGGGCCCGGCGGGCACCCCGTTGCTAAGCTTGCTGAGGAAGCGCGCCTGTTGCGCGCCTCCGCCTGCCGGCCTGAGGAGCTTTCAGTGAGCGATGGCAACAGCCCGAGCGACACTCCCCCCACCGTGGCACCGGGGACGGCGCGAACCGTCCTGGTGACCGGCGCCACCGGCTACATCGGCGGCCGCCTGGTCCCCCGGCTGCTGGAGGCCGGGCACACCGTCAAGGTCCTGGTCAGAACCCCGGCAAAGATCGCCGGCGTGCCGTGGCTGGGCAAGGTTGAGGTCATCGAGAGCAGTCTCGACGACGGCGGAGCCCTGGAGCAGGCGCTGGCCGGCGTCGACGTGCTCTACTACCTCGTCCACTCCATGGCTTCCGGCGCCGGCTTCGAGTCCAAGGAAAAGGCCATGGCGGAAACGGCCGCCACAGCCGCCGCCGCGGCCGGCGTAGGCCGGATCGTCTACCTGGGCGGCCTGCACCCGGCCAACGTGGAACTGTCCACCCACATGCGGTCCCGGGAAGCCGTGGGAGAGGTGTTCCTGGACAGCGCGGTGGACTCGGTGGTCTTCCAGGCCGGGGTGGTGATCGGCTCCGGGTCCGCGTCCTTCGAAATGATCCGCCACCTGTCCGAAACGCTTCCGCTGATGCCGGCCCCGAGCTGGGTGCGCAACAAGATCGAGGCGATCGCCGTCCGGGACGTGCTGCACTACCTTGTGGGCGCCGCATCCTTGGACGGGTCCGTCAACCGCACCTTCGACATTGGCTGCCGGCAGGTCCTGAGCTACGCGGGCATGATGAAGGAATACGCCGCCGAGGCCGGGCTGCCGTACCGGGTGGTGCTGGCTCTGCCCATTCCCGCCCCGAGGCTCGCCGGCGTGTGGGTGGCCCTGACCACGCCCATCCCGCTGTCCATGTCGCTCCCGCTCGTCGAGTCGCTGCAGCACGATGCGGTGTCCCGCGAGCACGACATCGACGCCCATATCCCGGTGCCGGCAGGCGGCCTGACCCCGTACCGGCAGGCCGTTGCCCTCGCCCTGGGCAAGGAGCGTGACGGCCAGGTGGAAACCACCTGGTCAAATGCCGGGGCCGACGCCGATCCGCTGCCCAGTGATCCGGACTGGGCGGGCCACACGGTCTACGTGGATGAGCGGACCTTCCACGGCAATGTTGATCCCGCCCACGTGTGGACCATCATCGAAGGAATCGGCGGCCGGAACGGCTGGTATTCCCTGCCGCTGGCATGGCGCGTGCGTGGCTGGCTGGACAAGCTCACCGGCGGCGCGGGCCTGCTGCGGGGACGCCGACACCCCGGCACCCTGGCCTCGGGCGAAGTGGTGGATTGGTGGCGCGTGGAACGGATCGAGCGCGGAAAACTGTTGCGCCTCCGCGCGGAGATGCGCGCCCCCGGACGTGCTTGGCTTGAACTGTCCGTGGAACCTGACGGGACGGGCAGCCGCTACCGGCAGCGGGCCATTTTCTTCCCCAAGGGCCTCAGCGGAAAGCTCTACTGGCTTGCCGTGCTGCCCTTCCACAGCCTCATATTTCCGGCGATGGCACGGAACATCACCACGGCGGCGCAGAAAATCGCCAGCGCCGACAGCGCGCAGGCCGGTTCCAACAACACGCAAGGCTCCCCGTAGGATGTGGGGAGCAAATAGCGTTCTGACCTACACATCACTGGAGGACCCATGGCACTGAGTGCAACCACTACCCTTCCGCACGCCGTCGACAGCGTCGCTGCCGTCTTTATCAACGAGGACTTCCAGCGGCACACGAGCCAATTCGTTGGCGGCACACTTGAATCCTTCGAGGTGGCCGGAGACGTTGACGGAGTATTCAGCACCACCTCGGTCCGCACGCTGCCCACCACCCGGCTGCCGGAGATCGCCCGGAAGTTCGTGGGCGAAAAGCTCACGGTGACGCAGGTGGAGAACTGGGACGCCCCGGCGGCCGACGGTTCCCGCCAGAGCAACATCACGCTGAAGATCGCCGGCGCCCCCCTTGATGTGACCGCGGTCCAGCGGCTCGTAGCGGACGGCGGCAGCACGCGCATTGAACTCGAAGGCAACGTCACGTCCTCCGTTCCCTTCCTGGGCGGCAAGATCGCCGAGGCGGCTGAGCCCATGGTGTCCAAGGCCCTGAACATCCAGTCCCAGCAGGCCCAGGCCTGGCTCGAAAGCCACTAAGCCGTGCAGCTTCCCGTGTTTGCGGGCGTGGTCCTGATCATTGCCGGCCTCTGGTCCCTGGTGGTCTGGCCGCAGTTCCTGCGCCGTGTGATGAAGGATCCCAGGGCGCGGGACGCCGCCGGCAAGGCCACAAAGTTCCTCACCATCCACGTGGTGCTGGTCAGCATCTCGATGGTGCTGGGAGCTGCCACTGCCGTGATCGGGGTTACGGGCCTGCTCGGGTAGGCTGGACACAGGTGCGCCGGGAAGTCTGGTCGGCAACAGTTTTGCCGACCCCTTAATTCCAGGAGCCACGCATGGCCAAGCGCCCTTCCCGACCCGCCTTCGCTGCCAGAGTCCTCAGCCGCTCAAGCTACCCCGAATTCCTGCGGATCTCAGAGATCCTCAGGCTGGAAACAGCCGGCGGCGCCCTCCTTTTGCTGGCCACGGCCGCGGCCCTCATCTGGGCCAACTCGCCGGCGGCCGAGGGCTACTTCGCGCTGCGTGACCTGAAAATCGGGTATGAGCCCTGGCACCTCCGGCTCTCCCTGGGGCACTGGGCGTCGGACGGTCTCCTGGCCATCTTCTTCTTCCTGGCCGGCCTGGAACTCAAACGGGAGTTTGTCTCCGGTGAACTCCGCAAAGTGTCCAAGGCGGTGGTTCCGGTGGCCGCGGCCGTGGGCGGCGTGGCAGTCCCGGCCCTGATCTACACGCTGGTGAACCTGGGCCAGGGCGCCGGGAGCCTGCGGGGCTGGGCCATTCCCACAGCCACCGATATCGCCTTTGCCCTGGCCGTGCTGGCCGTCATCAACACGCACCTGCCTGCGGCCCTCCGGACCTTCCTGCTGACTTTGGCCGTAGTGGATGACCTGCTGGCCATCGGCATCATCGCCTTCTTCTACTCGTCCGGTCTGCAGCCGCTTTTCCTGTTGGCGGCACTGGTTCCGCTGGGGCTGTTTACCCTGCTGGCCCAGAGGAGGGTCCGCAGCTGGTATCTGTTGCTGCCGCTGGCCGCCGCCACCTGGGGGCTCGTGCACGCTTCCGGTATCCATGCCACGGTGGCCGGAGTGCTGCTCGCGTTTGCCGTCCCGGTGCTGGCGTCGCGGAAACGCGGTGAGGCGGGTTCCGGTATGGCTGAGTCCCTGGAACACCGGCTCCGCCCGCTTTCGGCAGGTTTCGCCGTCCCGGTCTTCGCCTTCTTTTCCGCCGGAGTTGCCGTGGGCGGCCTCGACGGCTTCCGGTCGGCCCTGGCGGATCCCGTGGCGGTGGGAATTGTGGCTGCCTTGGTGGCCGGCAAAACGATTGGCGTGTTCGGCACTACCTACCTGATCACTAAGACCACCAGGGCAAAGCTCGACGACGGCCTGGCCTGGATCGATGTTGCCGGCCTTGCGATATTGGCCGGAGTGGGCTTCACGGTGTCGCTGCTGATCGCCGAGCTGAGCTTCGGTGCGGGCTCGGCCTACGATGACCACGCGAAGGTGGCCATCCTCACCGGATCACTGGTTGCCGCCCTGCTGGCCACCGTGGTGCTCCGGCTGCGGAACCGGCATTACCGCGCAGTGGAACTTGCGGAACGGCATGATGCTGACGGCGACGGCATCCCGGACGTTTTCGAGCACCGGGGCTGAGAGGCTCGGCGCGGCGCCGGACCTGCGTCGGACGGTAAGGGCTAGGCGGCCTGGTTCAGGGCGTCCTCGGCGGCCACCCAGGAAATCATGGCGCACTTAACGCGCGCAGCGTAGCGGGCCACACCCTCGAAAGCCGCGGCGTCGCCCAGGATCTCGGGATCGGCGGGGATCTTCCCGCGTGAGCGGAGCACTTCGCGGAAGTTGCCAATGACGGCGTGGAGCTCGTCCACGGTCATTCCCTCCGCGAGTTCGCTGAGGACCGACGCCGATGCCATCGAGATGGAACACCCTTCGCCGTCCCAGGAAATCTGCGCCACCTTGCCGTCTTCCACAGCCACCCGCAGCGTGACTTCGTCGCCGCAGACCGGGTTGAGCTGGTGGGACTGGCCCGTGGACGCCCCCGCCGGCGCGGCGATGCCTGCCAGTCCGCTGCCGTGTCGGGCTTTGGAATGGTCAAGGATGATCTGCTGATACAGCTGGTCAAGGCTCATGGTGGTGTACCTTCGGTGATCGCGCTAGACGCGGAAGTAGGAGCGGACTCCGGCGACGGCTTCCAGGAAGGCATCGACGTCGTCGGTGGTGTTGTACAAGTAGGCGCTTGCCCTGGTGGTTGCGGTCAGGCCCAAGCGGCGGTGCAGCGGCTGGGCGCAATGGTGACCCACGCGGACGGCGATGCCCCGGGAATCCAGGAACTGCCCGACGTCGTGCGCGTGCACGCCGTCGACGTGGAACGCGGCAAGGCCGATCCGTTCCTGTCCGGCGGCGGGCCCCAGCACGCGGATGCCGGGAATGGACTCCAGCCCCGCCACCATCCGCTGGCCGAGCTCCGCTTCCCAGCGGTGCACGCGGTCCAGGCCGGTTTCCGTGAGGTAGTTGGCTGCGGCGGCCAGGGCAACGGCCTGCGAGATGCGCTGGGTGCCGGCCTCGAAGCGCTGCGGCGCGGGCAGGTACTCGGCCCGTTCCATGGTCACCGTGGTGATCATGGAACCGCCAGTGAGGAACGGCGGCAGCACATCCAGGAGGTCCTGCTTGCCGTAGAGGACCCCGATTCCGGTAGGCGCCAGCATCTTGTGCCCGGAGAACACGGCGAAGTCGACGTCAAGCCCCTTGACGTTCAACGGCAGGTGCGGTGCCGACTGGCAGGCGTCCAGGACCACGAGGGCTCCGGCCTGCCGCCCCAGCGCAACCAGTTCCTGTACGGGATTAATTGTGCCCAGCACGTTGGAGGCGTGGGTGAACGCGAGGACCTTGGTTTTGCTTCCCAGGATCTCGGCCGCAATATCCAGCCGCAGGGCACCGGCGTCGTCGATGGGGATGTAACGCAGCGTGGCGCCGGTGCGGAACGCCAGTTCCTGCCAAGGGATCAGGTTGGCGTGGTGCTCCATTTCGGTCACCACGATCTGGTCACCCGGGCCCACTGCGAGGTCTTTCAGCCGGGCGTCGCCGCGCCCCTGCGCCGCCCACAGCGCGGCGTTGGACAGCGCGTAGCTGAGCAGGTTCAGGCCTTCGGTGGCGTTGGAGGTCCACACCGTTTCCGCGTAGCCGGCACCGATGAAGTCCGCTATGGTCTCGCGGGCACCTTCGAACACCTCTGTTGCTTCCACGGCAAGGTAGTGGGCGCCGCGGTGCACGGCAGCGTTGCGCTGTTCGTAAAACTCCTGCTCAGCTTCGATGACACTGAGCGGGTTTTGCGAGGTGGCGCCCGAATCGAGGTACACCAGGGGCTGGCCGTTCACCAGCTGGCCAAGTACGGGGAAGTCGTTTCGAATCCTGAGGACTTCGGCGTTATCCATGGCCGGCACTGCGCGTTCCAGCGTGGCAGGCGTTGATACTAGGGCCAAAGTTAAACTCCTTGAGATGCCAATGGATTGACACTCAATTGTCCCACAACACCACTATGGCGGCGGCCCGATGGGCAACCGCCACAGCAGCTCCGGGCTTCAGCCCGCGGAAGTGAGGGCCGGCGACGGCTGGGGGGAGAGTCTCGGTCTCAGAAGACTCTGACGTCGCCGGCCCCGCTTCGGTCCAGCCCCAGGGCCGGAAGTTTGCTTCAAAATGAGGCCTGAAAGTCTGTTGGCCGGTCCGCGGTTTTGGTGGCTCCGTGTTTTCCTGCCGCACTAAGTCAATCGCATGCTGAAGCTCAGCACACGAGTAGGCAGTACTCTACTTTCTGGGGCGGGGGCTACGCGTTTCCGGACGTCCGTACACAAGGTCCCGGACGCATGGCGTCCGTACGCAGAGTCCCGGACGCATGGCGTCCGTACGCAGGCCTAGTTCGGAAGGGCCGAAGCCAGTTCGTCGCGGCTCCGCACGCCGAGTTTGACGTACGTGCGGTAGAGGTGGCCCTCCACAGTACGCACGGACACCATGAGTCTTTGTGCGATCTCCCGGTCGGTGAGACCTTTTACAGCGAGCTCTACGATGTCCTGTTCCCGGCGGGTGAGGTGCACGCTGGGTGCTGCGGCGATGAAGTGGCCTTCCCGGAACCGCTCGCCCAGTTCGTGGTCGCACTTCTCCCGCAGGGCCACCGCCTGACGGGCCCGCCGGCGCTCACCGGAGCTTTCAAGGACGGTGCTCGACCGCGCGTAGGCTTCCCGCGCAAGGTTAACGAATCCCGCGCCTTCAAGCATGGCCGCCGTTTCCATGATGGAATCGGCGTCCTCGGACTCCCAATGCCCCGCCAGGGTGAGCATTGCCGCGGCCCAGCGGCCTTGAACGCTCCCGGCCAGTGAGTGGACCAACGGGATCACGGAATGGTCGCCCAGGTCCCAGCAGAGAGCCAAGAGTTCCAGGAGTGTCCCGGCCCGGGTGGTAACCTCTGGCGTGGTGGCCAGTGTGTGGAGGCGCGCCAGGCCTTTTCCGTCGTGCGCCACATACTCGGATGCCGCTGCCGCGTACGCCCTCGCAAGGAGTCCGTAGCCGGGGGAACCCTGCGGTGAATCCTTGTAATCCAGCTCAAGCCGGCCGGCCTGGGCGGCGTCGCCGAGCCTCGCCGCTACATAAAACGCCAGCCCGGAACCAAACCGGAACATCTGCAGCGGATCGTTGAGCCTCAGGGTCTCTACCGCCGGCAACAGCGTTTGGTAGGCGCGTTCCATCCGCCCCTGCCGCAGGAGCGAGTAGCCACGGAGCACCTCGAGGCTGCCGCCGAAATAGGCGACACCCCGCGGCTGCCCGGCAGCATAGTTCGCCAACTCCCGTTCCGCCGAGTCCCACTCCCCCATGGCCAGGTAATCTGCCACCAGGTGGCCAAGGACAAATTCGTTGAAGAAGAACACGCCACCCTGCAGTGAGGGAAGTTCCGAGACTGCCAGCAATGCGGCATCCAGCCCCTGGACGGCCCGTCCGGCCGGGGCAAGCGAATGGGCCAGCAGCGCCAGGCCCACCGCACGCAGGGCGTCGTCCGTGGCGTCGCCGGCGCGGCTGCTCCGAAGTTCCTGGACCTCGGCCTCCAAGGCCTGGTGGTTGCCTGCTTCGCAAAGTTCCAGCAGGCGAAGCAAGCGCTCCTGCCAGGGCCCGGCCGGCGCACCGGCGGTCTCCTGGGAATCCGGCGGCACAGCATCCGGGCCAGCCGTCATGGCGCCTGCGCCCTTAAGCGCATCACGGGAATCGGCCGTGAATACTGACAGCGGCGTTCCCAGAGCCTGGTGTGCCATGGCCCTGAGCATCAGGACCGGAACAGCCCAGGCACCGTTCCCCAGCTGCAGCCAGCATCCGTCCAGGAGCTTGGCCGCACCCGCAAAGTCGCCTTCATTGAATAAGGCGCGCCCCTGGACGGCCTGTGCCTGCGGCACGAGGTCCGGGTCCGCGACCTTCGCCGCCATCATCCGGCTGCTCCGGTTCCGGGAGTGGACCAAGGCAGTGCGGGCCGCCTCAAGCAGCTCGGGATCGGATATTTTCAATCCACATTCAAGGGCCCATTCCACGGCCCTCATCCTGCCTTCAGACCCTTCCGGAGCGGTTCCCAGCTGATCCCGGATCTTTTCAAGCAGCTGCAGGCTCCGGGACACCGAGATACTTGTGCGCAGCGCCTCGCCGAACACGGAGTTCCAGATCCGGAGATCGGCTGGAATGCCGGAACTTTCCACCATCATCTGCTGGTCCAGCAGCGTGCGGACTACTTCAGCGCCAAAAATATCCTCGATCACCTTCCGGCTCACGGGCCCGGCGAGGGCGACAAGTTTCAGGACTTCCTGCTCTTCCGGGCTGCGGCGGAGCATGTCCTTTACCACCACCTCGGCGAGTCTGGGTCCGTCGGCAGGCAACGGGCCCAGCAGCATCCAGATCCCGTTCCGCTTTGCGAGTTCGCCCCGCTCTGCGGCATCATGCAGCAAGGCATCAAGAATCCGCGGATTTCCGCCGGACGCGCTCCAGATTGTGTCGATGGTTCCGGAGGGGATTGTTCCATCAAGTGCGTGGGAGAGGACTTCCTCGACCTGCTCCCGGTTCATGGGTCGGAGATCCACACGGTCAGCCAGGCCGTCATACCAAAGCTGGGCCAGCGGCTGGGGCAGCCCGGGCCTCGGTCTGCCGGCAGCAAGCACTGTAGCCCAGCCAGCGGAGATCATGTCGGCGACGATGCTGGCCGTTGCCTCGTCCAGGTGATGGGCGTCATCCATCATCAGAAGCAACGGGGTATCCTTGCCGGCTTTCAGCTTCTCAAAGTACCTCCACACGGACCGCAGCACAGCCACCGAAGACACGGAGTCTTCGGCCGTCAGCTCCGCCGTGTAGGGTGCCAAAACTCCAAAGGGAACGCCGGACAGCGACGAACTTCCATGGATCTGGACAATGATCATCTCCTGGGAAAGCCGCTCGGTGATGGCCTCGGTCAGCGTTGACTTCCCGATGCCCGGGCCCGCCATGAGGAACACGGCCTGGCTCGTCCGGCTGCGAATGATGTTGCAGATCCGGTCCAGCGGCTCACGCCGGCCCGTGAGCAGTCGATATTGCGTTCCCTGTTTGGCAGCGTGGCCGTTAGACGAGTCCAGTCAGATCACCCCTGGATGTAACTCCGAGCTTGGTAAAGACCTGGTAAAGGTGGCCTTCCACTGTGCGCACGGACACGCCCATCTCCACGGCGATATCGCGGTTGGACGCGCCCCGGCCGGCCAGCCGCGCGATCTGCCTCTCCCTGGCGGTCAGCAGCGGGCTGCCGCTGCTCGGCACGATCGGCAGGCTTGCCACGGTGGCTGCGAGGATGTCCAGTCGGGCCTGTGCAGTCCTGGCGGAAACCGAATCACCGGCCTGCCGGGCGTAGTCAACGGCCAGCGCCATGCACCGGGCCTCAACGGCATCCAGTTCCAGGGTGGCCGCCAGTTCCCCGCCGGCAAGCAACGTTTTGGCGTCGTGGGTGCGGCTGCCCACGGCGACAAGCCGCGAAATTTCCGCCAAGGGGCCCTGGCGTTGCCCGGCCACTTGTTCCATCAGCCGGAAGTCCGCTTCCGTGCCGTTGACCGTGGCGCCGAGCAGGCTGATCCCGGCCAGGGTGAACCTGCCTGCTGCGATGTCACGGCGGGCTGACTGCTTGAGGCGGGTGGCTGCGTCATTGTCTCCCAGCCATCGGGCGGCCATATCAGCGCAGAATTCCGTGCGGCTCCGGGTGGCATGGTCAGCGACACCTGCCGTCCGCTGCAGCCGGTCAAGATACTGCCGGGACTGCCCGGCATTGCCGATCTGCGCATACGCGAAGGCGATGGCGGCGTAGGCGGCGCGGAGCAGGCTCTGGACGGGCCGCAGTTCCAGCTGTGCAGCGGCCGAGAGCAGCGAATCAAGGGCAACGGCGCCGCGGCCCGAATACACGTAGGCGATGCCGGCCGCTAGCTCCGCGGCGGCGCTCCGGTAAGGGAGCCGGTGGAACTCGCGCGCGGAAGGCGGATCCAGGAGGTCGATGCACCGGCGCCATTGCCCTGCCATCAGGAGCACGTTGTACGCCCGGCCGGCGAACCTCTCGCGCAGCCCCACGATCTCGGCGGCGTCCGAGATCTGCCCGCCCAGCTGCCTCATCAGGCTCAGGGCGTCCATTTCCCGCCCGGCCATGGACAGGGCGCTCATGAGGATCACCGCTGAGTTCATCCTGAACCAGGTGTCCGGATTCTGCCCGGGGTCCGCAGCGGCTTCCAGTGCCGGCAAGGCGGAGGCGTAGTCTCCCACAAAAGCCTGGTACTCGAATTCGCTGAGGCTGATCCGGTTGGCCGCAGCAGCCAGCGGATCCGGCCAGCCCTTCGCGATTCCTGGCTCCACGCCCAGCCGCTTCCGTGCCGTCTGCAGCAGCGCCGGCACCCGGGCGGTATGTTCGGGGAGCCAGACCATGACCCGGGATTTTGCCTCGACCACCCGGGCGAACTCCTCAACGTCCAGGTTGTCCAGCTGCGGCTGGGAAATATCGTCCAGTGCTGCCATGGCCTGCACCGGGAGGTCCATGAGCAGGTACGCTGCGGCTTTCTGCCGCTGGGCAGGCACCCATTGAGGGTCATTCCGCTTCAGCGTGTCGGCATATTTGAGCGCAAAATGGGGGTCAAAGAGCTGTACTGCGGCTTCGGCGGCGGCAAGCGCCATGGCCGGACTCAGCTCGGCCTCGCATTCCTGGGTCCAGGCGCCGAACGCCATCAGTTCTTCCATCGTCATCGTGGCAGGGTCAGGTTCCTTGCCGCCCAGGAGCAGGCTCCGCAGTTCCCTTCGCCGAGTGATGCTGAGCCAGGAGCGGACAACGTCGCCGAGGTACTTTTCACGCAGTGAAACCCATCGGTTGTCCGAGGAATCGATCTCCAGCAGGCCCGAATCTTCCATGTCCGCCACCACGCCGGCACCGTACACTTTGGTCAGCCTGGACAGTTCCACGCTGCGGGCGCACGAGAGCATCTCAATGACATCCCGTTCCTCCGGAGACTTCCGGGTCCACTGGGACCGGACGATGTCGTCGAGGCTGGCCGCGCCGTCGAGCACCACCTTGTCCCGAAGAGTCCAGACGGAGTCCGACAGAACCAGGTTCCCCGAATGCTGCTGCTCGGTTACAAGCGCTTTCAGGAGCAGGGGGTTGCCGCCAACCATGGTGTGGAAAGTGCTGACCAGGGAGGCCGAAACGCGGTGGCCCAGTAGGGAAAGCAGCACCTGGCGGGTTTGCAGCTCGTTGAGGTTGTCCAGCCTGACCTCGGTGAGCCGGCGGTCGTTGAGGAGCCAGTGGAAGTCGGCCGGTAGATCACTGACCATGGGTGCCACGGCCACCATGCGGGCGGTCCCGGTCAGGAGGATGTTGAGCAGGACGCCGGCGCTCATGTCATCAATGCTGCCGGCGGTGTCCAGGGTGATGACGCACTGGCGCCCCGCGGCATCGCTTTTGATGAGGGACGTAATGCCGCGGAGGATGGCTGTGGGCGACCCCATGTACGCCTGGGGAAGACGCGCCAGCAGGAAAGCCAGGCAACCGTAGGGTGTTTTGCCGGACGACGGTCCGCTGCGCAGCTGCAACGTCCAGATATCCGGGCCAAGGTCGGCAACGGCTGTCCTGGCCAAGGATGACTTACCTACACCTCGTCCGCCGGTGATGACGACTCCCAGGGAGTCGAGGCTGGTCAGGGCGGCGCGGACGGCTTCGAGGTTGGCGCTCCGTGCGGGCACGGACCATCGCTGCGGCTCTGACACGCCTGCAGTGTCGGTGCGCAGCTCAAGGTCGTTGAGCGGTGACCCACGTCCCCAGCTGAGTGGCTCGATTGACATGAACTTGTCCCCTACATCCCACTAAAGCGGGATAAGCCCCATCGCTCCCCCGCTTAGGAAGAAGACTACCCCTTGGCACACACAGGTAAACAGGGACAGACGGTTTTAAGTTTTATTCCTGAACGTCTGACCTGGCCGGATGGAACTTCTGCTGGGCCGCAGTCAGCCCTTCCCTGACCAGCATCTCCACGGCATCAGCCGCCTCATCGAGCAGGAACGGAAGGTCCTTGCGCTCTGCAGTGCCAAAATCGCGCAGGACATAGTCTGCAGTGTCCATCCGACCTGGAGGGCGACCCACGCCCACCCGCACCCGGAGGTAGTCCTTGGTGGCCAGCGCCTTGGACATGTCCCTGAGGCCGTTGTGGCCGCCCTCACCGCCGCCGCATTTCAGCTTTATGGTGTTGAACGGAATATCAATCTCATCGTGCACCGCGACAACGTGGTCAGGGTCAATGCCGTAAAAATTTGCCAGGCCCGATACCGGGCCGCCGGAAACATTCATGTAGCTCATCGGCTTGGACAGCACCACCCGGGGGCCGCCGATCCCCAGCCGTCCTTCGAGCACCTGGGCGCGTGCCTTGTGGGTTTTGAACTTGCCACCCATCCGGCCCGCGAGTTCGTCCAGGACCATCTGGCCGACATTGTGCCGGTTGCCCTTGTATTCGGCCCCGGGGTTTCCGAGGCCAACGATCAGCCAGGTGTCAGTCATTATTCAATCCTAGGGTGGTCCGGACATGGCTGTGGCCGGACCCCGACAGGGTCCGGCCACATATCAAACTGTGCCGTTATTACTCGCCTGCGACTGCGGCTGCGGAGTCAGCCTGTGCCTCTTCCTCAGAGACCTCAGTGGCCTCGGAGATGTGGACAACCAGGGCGTCGGCGTCGGCCAGCAGGACCGAACCCTTCGGCAGGACCAGGTCGGAAGCGTGGATGTGCTGTCCGGCGGAGCGGCCTTCGATGTCGACCTCGATGGCGGTGGGCAGGTGGGTTGCCTCAGCCTCAAGGGAGATGACGGTGAGTTCCTGGTTGAAGACGCTGCCGGGAGCCAGTTCGCCAACGATGTGAACCGGGATGTCCACGGTGACTTTTTCGCCCTTGATGACGGTCAGCAGGTCGATGTGCTCGATGATCTGCTTGATCGGGTCGCGCTGGACGTCCTTGACCAGGGCCAAGTGCTCTTCGCCGTTGACGTCCAGGGACAGCAGGGCGTTGGCTTTGCGGACTGCAAGCGTGGTGGCCTTGGCCGGAAGCGTGATGTGCATCGGCTCGGCGCCGTGGCCGTAGATGACGGCAGGGATCAGGTTGGCCATGCGCGCGCGGCGGGCGAAGCCCTTGCCGAATTCGGTGCGTACTTCTGCTGCGAGCTTCTGCTCAGACATGTGTATCTCCTCGGAAGACTAAAAGGTGTTCAGCAAGGGCGGAGGTCTGTTACGACCTTCAACGCCGGGCGGCCGTGACGCGGCCCTTCCAGAAGGGAGATTCAGACCCAGTCGATAACGGAAACCTGCAGTCCGGTTTCCCGGATGCTCTCCCTCGCCAAGGTATCGTGAAAAGCTTACCAGCGCCGCGCCAGATTACTGAAAACGGCGGTCCCCACCAGCCCCCCGCTGAAATCAGGCGTTGCCGTCGAACAGGCTGGTGACCGAACCGTCGTCGAACACTTCGCGGATGGCGCGGGCGATCAGCGGTGCGATGGACAGCACCGTCAGCTGCGGGAACTGCTGATTCGCAGTGAGGGGCAACGTGTTGGTGACCACCACTTCGCGGGCGCCGGACTCGGAGAGCCGCTGAGCCGCTGGCTCGGAGAAGACAGCGTGCGTCGCGGCGATGATGACGTCCTTCGCCCCGGCGTTCTTCAGGACCTGGACCGCTCCGGAAATGGTGCCACCGGTGTCGATCATGTCGTCGATCAGGACGCAGGTCCGGCCCTCGATCTGGCCCACAACGGTCTTGGAGACGGCCTGGTTGGGAACGGTGAGGTCACGGCTCTTGTGCACAAACGCCAGCGGCGCTCCGCCCAGGCGTTCGGCCCACTGCTCCGCGACGCGCACGCGGCCCGTGTCCGGGGACACCACGGTGACGTTGTCGGCGGCGACGCGGGTACGGATGTAATCGGCCAGGAGCGGGATGGCCATGAGGTGGTCCACAGGCCCGTCGAAGAATCCCTGGATCTGCGAGGTGTGCAGGTCAACGCTCATGATGCGGTCGGCGCCGGCGGTCTTGTACAGGTCCGCGACCAGGCGGGCGGAAATGGGCTCGCGTCCGCGACCCTTCTTGTCCTGCCGCGCATACGGGTAGAACGGGGACACCACGGTGATGCGCTTGGCGGAGGCCCGCTTCAGCGAATCGATCATGATCAGCTGTTCCATGAGGTGGTTGTTCAGCGGAGCCGGGTGGGCCTGGATGACGAACGCGTCGGTTCCCCGGACGCTTTCGCCGGCGCGGACGTAAATCTCCCCGTTGGCGAAGTCGTAGGCATCCACGGGCAGCAGCTCGGTACCCAGTTCCTTGGCGATTTCCCGCGCCAGTTCGGGGTGCGCCCGCCCAGCGGCAAGTACCAGCTTCTTCTCGCCGCGTGCCGTAATTTCGCTCATTATCGCTGGTCCTCTTCTGTCGATGCTGGGGTATGTGAGGAATCTGAGGCGGCGGCCTGAGCCAGTTCCGCCGAGCGTGAGCCGGGGCGGTTGGCCACAACCCAGCCCAAGTTGTTGCGCTGCGCTGCAACGGACACGACGAGCGCCCCTGCCGGGACGTCCTTGCGGATCACCGCGCCGGCGCCGCTGTAGGCACCGTCCCCCACGGTGACCGGTGCAACAAAGACTGTGTTGGAACCTGTGCGGACGCCCGAGCCGATCACCGTGCGGTGCTTCTTCTCGCCGTCGTAATTGGCCGTGATGTTGCCGCAGCCAATGTTGGTGTCCTCCCCGATTTCGGCGTCGCCGGCGTAGCCGAGGTGGGAAAGTTTGGAGCCGCGGCCAATGGTGACGTTCTTGGTTTCGTAGAACGCACCGATCTTGCCGGTGTCGCCGAGCACTGTGCCGGGACGCAGGTAGGTGAAAGGGCCGACCGCGGCGTCCGCGCCGATCACGGCACCGGAACCGTGGGTGCGGGTCACCTTGGCGCCCTCGCCGATGCGGACATCGGTCAGGGTGGAGTCGGGGCCGACGACGGCGTCCCTCGCCACGGTGGTGGCGCCGTGCAGCTGCGTGTTCGGCAGGATGCGGACGTCCTCATCCAGGGCGACGGTGGAATCGATCCAGGTGGTGGCGGGGTCAACCACTGTGACGCCGGCGCGCATCCAGGCTTCAACGGTGCGGCGGTTCAGTTCCGCGCCGAGGGCGGAGAGCTGCACACGGTCGTTGGCGCCCTCCACCTGCCAGCGGTCTTCGGTGACCACGGCGGCAACCCGACCGCCCGACTGCCGCGCTAGGCCCAGCACGTCGGTGAGGTACTTTTCGCCCTGCGAATTGTCGGTGGTGATGTGGACCAGCGCGTCACGCAGGACATCGGCGTCGAAGGCGTAGATCCCGGAATTGACCTCGCGGATCAGGCGTTCGGTTTCCGTTGCATCCTTGTGCTCGCGGATGCCGGTCACGGAGCTGTCATCACCGCGGAGAATGCGTCCGTAGCCTGTGGCATCATCCAGCAGTGCGGTAAGCACGGTGACGGCATTGGCCTCCCGCTCATGTGTGGCCACCAGGTCGGCCAACAGGCTGCCGGTCAGGAGCGGAACGTCGCCGTAAGTGACCACGACGGTGCCTGCGAGTTTCTCCTGGGCGTCCAGTGCCTGCACGGCCACTTCAACGGCGCGGCCGGTGCCGGGGACGTCGTCCTGGTCCACGATCAGGGCTTCGGGGTCCAGCTGGTTCAGGTGGCGGGCAACGAGATCCCGCTCGTGGCGGACCACCAAGGCCAGCCGTGCGGGGTTAATGCTGCGGGCTGCCAGCAGGGCGTGGCCCACCATGGACCTGCCGCCGATTTCGTGCAGGATCTTCGGGGTACGGGATTTCATCCGGGTACCGGCGCCTGCTGCCAGAACAATGACGGCGGCTGGGCCGGTATTCTCGGGGATCACGTACGGGTTCTCCTTGCTTAGTTGCGCGTTGCGCTGGGCGCGGTGCCTGTCCGGCCAAAAATTCACGGCGGGGCACCGAGTTCATCCTACTGGACGGTCTTCGCACAGCAGTTCCGCCCATAGGATTCGAACCTATACTCCACGGCTCCAAAGGCCGGGGTGCTGCCATTACACCAGGGCGGACCATGCCACAGGCGCAAAGGCCAAGGCACAAGTATTTATTTTGCCATGGCTTCAGGGCAGCCCGCGACATTGGCCGGAATCACGGCAGCCAGGCCAGTGCACCGCCACCGGTTCCAACTGTTTCAGCAGCGCTAGGGCATGATGGAAATGTGAGCAATAACCCACCCCGGACACGGATGACAGGCGTACAGCGGCGCGGCCAGCTGGTCGACGTCGGCCGTGGCCTTTTTGCCGCTCGCGGGCTCGACGGGACCACCATTGAGGAAATCGCGGCCTGCGCCGGCGTTTCCAAGCCCGTGATCTACGAACATTTCGGCTCCAAGGAGGGCCTGTACACGCAGGTGGTGGACTTCGAGTTCCACATCCTGCTGGACTCGATCACCGGTGCCCTGACCGAAGAAGGCAAACCGCGCGTCCTGGTGGAACGCGCCGCACTGGCCCTTCTCACGTACATTGAGGACCGGGCGGAGGGCTTCCGGATCCTCATGCGCGACGCACCGCCATCGCAGCCCGAAGGCGCTTTCTCCACCCTGCTGTCCCAGGTCACCGCCCGCGTGGAACACATCCTGTCCGACGAATTCCACCGCCGCGGGTTCAGCGCCCAGGACGGCGCGATGTACGCCCAGATGCTCGTGGGCATGGTGGCCATGACCGGCCAATGGTGGCAGGACAGCCGCCAGCCCGACAAACACACCGTCGCCGCGCACCTGGTCAACCTCGCCTGGAACGGTCTCACAGGCCTCCAAAAAGACCCCGAGCTGAAGTCCGAAGCATGAGTGTTACCTTCATGCCCGCGTGGTCACCTACGCAGCGCGGGAACCCTTCGCCGTCGCTTAGACACAGCGCATAGGTGTCGCTGCGGTCGCTGGGCGACCTTCACGCCACGATGCGCCGCGATGCGCGACTACGCGAAGGTCCCCCGCCCCGCTATTGCCGACAGTTCAGTTCGGGCGCCCCCACAACTACCCCCTGCCGAAGGTTCCGGTCGGGTGCCTGCTGTTCCGCGGCGGGAGGTGATGTGCTTCGTAGGGAGGTGGTCCATCGGGTAGGTGACTTCAGCTCGCCGGAGTCGGTCCTTCGAAAAGGAGCGCATCGCGGCGCATCGGGACGGGAGCTCGCTCAACGAGCGAGTGGCCCCTTTGCGTCGTGTCTAAGCGACGTCGAAGGGCCGGCTGCGGCACCCAAGCCGCACGGACGCGGAAGGGCCGGTTCCGGCACCCAGCCCAGCCGATATTCGCCCAGTCAGCGCTGGGCTATTCGCCGAGGACTTCCAGGGCTTCCATCCATTCGAGTTCCAGGGCTTCGCGGTCGGTGGCGAGGTCCTTGAGTTTTTTGTTCTGGTCGGCGAGGGCGTCGAAGTCGGATGCTGCGGTGCTCTTGACCATTTGGTCGTGAATCTTCTTTTCCTGCTGCTCCAGTTTGCCCAGCTGGCGCTCGATCCGGTTCTTGGCCTTCCGGGCGTCGCGCTTTTCGGCTTCGGAGGAACCGGAGGCTGCGGGGGCGGAGCTGCCGCTCGGACCGGTGACGGGGTTGCCGCCGCCGGTGATCGTGGAGCCGGCCAGGGCGGATTCGCGGAGCTCCAGATACTGGTCCACGCCGCGCGGCAGGGCGCGGATCTTGCCGTCTCCAAGCAGCGCCATCTGGTGGTCTGTCACGCGTTCCAGCAGGTAACGGTCGTGGCTGACCACAACGAGCGTGCCAGGCCAGCCGTCAAGGACGTCTTCGACGGCGGCGAGGGTGTCGGTGTCGAGGTCGTTGGTGGGCTCATCGAGCATCAGCACGTTCGGCTCCCCCACCAGCAGGCGCAGGAGCTGGAGGCGCCGGCGCTCACCACCGGACAGATCCCTGACCGGGGTCCACTGCTTTTCGTTGGTGAAGCCGAGCTGCTCCACAAGCTGGCCCGCCGTGAATTCCTTGCCGCCCACGTTAAAGGACCGCTTTTCGCGCTCGATGACTTCGATCACGCGCAGGTCCGAGACGTCGTCGAGCTCTTTGACCTCCTGGGTCAGCACGGCGGTGACCACGGTCTTGCCGCGCTTGACCTTGCCGGATGACGGCTCAATCTCGCCGTTGAGGAGTTTCAGCAGGGTGGTCTTGCCGGCGCCGTTGACGCCCACGAGGCCAAGCCGCTCACCGGGGGCAAGCCGCAGTGTGATGTTGTCGAAGAGTTTCTGTCCGGGGTCGCCGCCGAGGAAGTCCAGTGAGACGTTCTCGAGGTCCAGGACGTCCTTGCCGAGCCGGGCGGTGGCCATCTTGCTCAGGGCTGTGGAGTCACGCGGCTCGGGCACGTCGGCGATGAGGGCGTTGGCGGCCTCGATGCGGAATTTCGGCTTGGCCGTGCGGGCCGGAGCGCCGCGGCGCAGCCAGGCGAGCTCCTTTTTCACGAGCATCTGGCGCTTGCCTTCCATAACATTCGCCGCCCGGTCACGCTCGGCACGGGCCAGCACGTAGGCCGCGTAGCCGCCGTCGAACGGGTCCATGATGCCGTCGTGGATTTCCCAGGTCTTGGTGCAGACTTCGTCCAGGAACCAGCGGTCGTGGGTGACCACCAGGAAGGCGCCCTGGTTTGCCCGCCACCGGGTCTTCAGGTGCCGGGACAGCCAGGCGACTCCTTCGACGTCGAGGTGGTTGGTCGGTTCGTCGAGCATGATGACGTCATGGTCCTCGATCAGCAGCTTGGCCAGCGCCACCCGCCGCTTCTGACCGCCGGAGAGGGCGTGGACGTTCGCATGCCAGTCGACGTCGGACACCAGGCCGCCCATGACTTCGCGGATCTGGGGGTTGCGGGCCCATTCATAGTCGGCCTGGTCGCCGACGATCGCAGCGCCCACTGTAAGGTCGCCGTCGAGCACGTCGCTTTGGTCCAGGTAGCCGATGTTGACTTCGCTGCGCTTGGTCACCCGGCCCGAGTCCGGGGTGGAGCGCAAGGCCAGGAGGCGCATCAGCGTGGACTTGCCGTCGCCGTTCCGGCCCACCATGCCGATCCTGTCACCTTCCTCGAGTCCGAGGGTGATGCCGTCCAGGACGGTGCGCGTTGCGTACGAAACCGTAAGGTTTTCGCCGCCAAGAAGGTGTGCCAAGGGGACTGCTTTCTGCTGCTCAGTACGGAAGGGGGCTCTTAAAGGAGAGTATCGGAGATGATGCGCGCGCCATGCACGGGCCCGTGGACAGGGAATGCCGTCAGCCCGTAGTGCCGCAGGTCCTCCGCCAGGTTTTCGGCGGCGGCAGGATTGTGGGTCAACAGCGCCACGGTGGGTCCGGAACCGGATACGATTCCGGCCAGGGCGCCGAGCGCTTCACCTCGTCCCAGCGTATCGCGGAGCGCGGGGGAAAGTTCAATGGAGGCCCGCTGCAGATCGTTCACCAGGACCCGGCTCAGGGCATCGGCGTCCCCGCTCCGCAGCGCCTGCAGGATCTTGGGATCCACGGCCGTGGGCTCGGCAACGTCCAGTCCTTCTGCCTCCCGGAGCCGGTCCAGGGTGCGGAAGACTTCGGGGGTGGGCAGCCCGTAGTCCGCCGCCACGAGGACCCAGTCCGTTTGGGCTTTGGCCAGTGCCGGCGAAAGGTCGTCGCCAACGCCAAGCCCGACGGCGGTTCCGCCGAGGAGGGAGAACGGGACGTCGGCACCCAATTCGGCGGCCAGATGGGCCAACTCATCCCGCGACAGCCCGCTGTTCCAGAGCGCGTCGCAGGCCAGCAGGGTGGCTGCGGCATCGGCCGAGCCGCCGCCCATGCCCCCGGCCACGGGGACCCGCTTGGTGATTTCAAGGTGTACGCCGGTGGAATGCTCGGAGACATCGGCCATGATGGCTGCGGCCTTGTAGGCCAGGTTCTTCTCGTCCAGCGGAATATGCACGCCGTCCAGGTCCAGGGTGCTGTCAGGGCTGATGCTGACGGTGATCCCCGGCGTCTCCGTGCTGGTGGCAGCCACTTCCTCATAGAGGGAAACGGCCAGGTACACGCTGGCAACTGAATGGTAGCCGTCAGCGCGCAAGGGTCCCACGTCCAGGGAAACATTAACCTTGCCGGGCGCCTTCACACGGACCGTCCGTGCGGGAAACTTCCCGGCGGCTGCCTTCACGACCCGGCCTCGCGGGCTTCGGCAATCCGTGCGAAGGCGTGGATGTCGATGACTTCGCCCCGGGCCGATGGGGCCACTCCTGCGGCGATGAGGCAGCGCTCGGCCTCGGCTGCGCCGCCGGCCCAGCCAGCCAGGGCGGCCCTCAGCGTCTTCCGGCGCTGGGCGAAGGCAGCGTCGATCACGGCGAACACCTGCTCACGGGTGGCGGTTGTTTCAGGCGGTTCCCGCCGGGTGAAGGCCACGAGCCCGGATTGGATCTTCGGCGCAGGCCAGAAGACGTTCATGCCGATCACCCCGGCCTTGCGCATGCTGCTGTACCAGGCCGCCTTGACCGAGGGCACCCCGTAGGTCTTTGATCCTGGCCCTGCGGCCAGCCGGTCAGCCACCTCGTCCTGGACCATCACCAGACCGTGCTGCAGGCTGGGGAAATGCTGGAGCAGGTGCAGGACCACCGGCACCGCCACGTTGTAGGGCAGGTTCGCCACAATGGCGGTGGGCTCAACGGGAAGCGATGTGACCTTCATGGCGTCCGCCTGGACCAGGTGGAAAGCGCCCGCCGCCTCCGGCCGCCATGCTTTCACGGTTTCCGGCAGCTTTGCCGCCAGGACCGGATCAATTTCGACGGCGACCACCGTCTGCGCGGCATCCAACAGGCCCAGCGTGAGGGAACCAAGGCCGGGCCCGACTTCCAGCACCGTCTCGGTTGGCCCAATGTTGGCAACGGAGACGATCCGGCGGATGGTGTTGCCATCGATGACGAAGTTCTGTCCCAGTGTCTTGGTGGGCCGGATACCGATTTCTTCCGCCAGCCGGCGTATGTCGGAAGCACCGAAGAGGGGTGCGGGCGCGGCGGCAGTCGGTTCAGTCACCTAGGCATCCTATCCCGGCCGCAGTGACGGGCCATCCGCTTTCCGCGCGGATCATGCGTGTTACGCGGTGCGTGTTTCCGCTTAACGGCAGCGGCCGGCCCCGGGACAATCCGGGGCCGGCCGCTGTCTTCTGCTTGGTTGGTGGCTGTGGTCAGCTGCCGCCAGTGCAGGTGCTCATTGGTGCCTAGCTTGTAGCGGCCCAGCCACAGCCCCACGGCTGCAGGCCACGCTGTGCGTACACGCGGTTGGCGATGTCGATCTGCTGTGCCTTGGTGGCGAGGCTGGCGTTGGGGGCGTAGGCGCCGCCGCCGGAGCCGATCCAGGTCTGGATGTCGAACTGGAGGCCGCCGTAGTAGCCGTTGCCCGAGTTGATGGACCAGTTTCCGGTGGACTCACACTGGGCGATCTTGTCCCACATGGCCTCGTTCATCATGGCCGGGGCGGAGGCGCCGGTGTTCGTTCCGGCGGCTGCGGGCTTTGCCTTGGTGCCTACTGTGACTTTTTCCGTCACGGGCTGGACGGAAACAGTTTCGGAGACCAGCGTCCGCGAGGCTTCACGGCCGTCAACCATCACCAGCTTGAAGCTCTTATCCACTTTGCCGGCCACGCCGGCCTGGGTGACCTCTTTCTCGCCCTTGAGAAGCTCAGCGCTCTCAGTGGTCATGCTGTCGAAAGCAACATCTTCAGTGGTGGCCGCGGTCTGGCTGGTATCCACCCGGGAGACCTTAACCACCATGTTGTTAACCACGTGCGCGTTGCCCGGCTGGGAAGTACGGTCGTCGACGCCGAGGGTGATGCCGGCGTCCTCCAGCACCTGGGCGACGGTCCCCGCGGTGGTGGTGGCCGTGGAGGCCTTGCCGTCGGCAACGATGCTGACGGTCTTGGGTGTGGAGATGGAGACAAACGATCCGGCCACGGCGAGCTGGGCGTCCTTCGGGACGGAAATGGAGGAGGAGCTGGCCACTCCCAGTTCGGTGACGAGGCCCGCAACATCCGGCGCCGTGGTGTTGATGGTCTTTTCGGAACCGTCCAGGCTGACCTTCACGGCCTTGGCCATGTTGACGTTGATCACGGTGCCGTTCTCCACTTTGGCGTCCGCCGAGGGCGAGACGCGGTCAGCCGGCTTCAGTTCTACGTTGGCGCTTTTTACGACCTGGCCCACGGTGCCGCCGAAGGACTGGACCGAAGTCACTTTTCCGTCGACGTTGAGGGTAACGGTTTTGTTATTTCCGACGAAGGCCACGAGGCCCAACACCAGCGCACACAGCACCACCAGTTGGGTGCCCACCTTGATAAAACTGAACTTGCCGTCCGTTATGAAGAGCTTGACCACGATTGCCCGTAACTTTAGATCCATCCGGGCACGGGGAAAAACGCAGTGAAATAGCCGGCGCATGACCCTGGGGACAAGCTCCGGGCACCGTTGCGCCGCCACACTCCGCGCGGCAGGCAGAGGGCATCAAAGCCCAGCCTGATCCTGCTGCGAATGAAGTGAAATTATCCGAAGGCCTTCCCCGACCCCGGCTAATAGTTCTCCACTGTAACCGTAGCGTTATAAAGCGGCCAAGAAATTTACATACGAGGTATGTGAACCAAGCAATGTGACGAGGCCCAGATCAGTCCCACGATCCGTACGCCCGCACGGTATTTTCGCTAATCCGGGTGCAGAGCTCGGCGAGGTCAGTTCCTGTCAATTCGGCCATGGCGCGGACGGTGTACGGCACCACATAACTGGCGTTGGGACGGCCGCGGTGCGGATGCGGAGTCAGGAACGGGGCATCCGTTTCCACCAGCACCAGGTCCGGGTCTGCCACTGCCAGCGCGGCGCGGAGGTTAGCCGCATTCTTAAAGGTCAGCGTGCCGGCAAAGGACATGTTCCAGCCCGCGTCATTGCAGATCCTGGCGAGCGCCTCATCACCCGAGAAGCAATGAAACACCACCCGCTCGGGAGCCCCCTCCTCGCGCAGGACCTGCACGACGTCGTCGTGCGCGTCGCGGTCATGGATCTGCAGCGTCAGGTCCAGGCGCTTGGCAATATCGATATGCCGCCGGAACGAATAGCGCTGGTGGGCCAGGCCCTCCCCTTCGGTGCGGAAGAAATCAAGGCCGGTCTCGCCGATAGCCCGGATCCGGGGGTGGGCGGCCAGTTGCTCAATCTCCGCCAGCGCATCCTCCAGCTGGCCGCGCCTGGCATAGTCCGGGGCGTCGTTGGGGTGCAATGCCACTGCCCCCAGCAACCTGCTGTCAAGGTCAACGGCGCGGACCGTGAACCGGGAGGACTCCAGGTCGCAGCCCACCTGGACGGCCCCCTGCACTCCGACGGCCTGGGCTGCATCCAACGCCGCGGCGATGCCCACCGGGCTCTCGCCATCGGGGAAGTCCAGGTGCGTATGGTTGTCCATCACGGGGACCGGCAGCGGCTCCGGCGCCGGCGGATAGTCCTGCCGCGCCTTCCGGCCGGCGTCTGCAGGGTCCGCCCCGGCGGCACGGTAAGCGGCGGGGATCAGCGAATTGCACATCCCTCAAGCCTAGCGGCGGCGGATCGCGGCAGAATTCCCGAAACTCTCTGTCAGCCAGGGCAGTTGTGTTAGTAGGCTGGTACGAACAGATGCGAACGCCCACCGCCGGGCGAAGGCAGGCCTGCTGTCCCGTTCCGGGTGATCCCCGGACTGAAAGGTTGCAGATGGACTCCCACCGCCGCACCGCCGTCAACGAGGTAACCCCTGCCAGCCGGAACTTCACCCCCGTGACGGAGCAGGTGGGCCATCTCAACGGTTACAAGACAGCAGCCATGGACGCGGACTCATTCCACGCGGCCAGCCAGCGGATCCTTGCCTCGATCAACACCGTCATTGACGGAAAGTCGGATGCGGCCAGGCTCGCCCTGACGGTGTTGCTGGCCCAGGGCCATCTGCTCCTGGAAGACGTGCCAGGTGTGGGCAAGACCCTCCTGGCCAAGACCCTCGCCCGGAGCATTGACTGCACGGTCAGCCGCATTCAGTTCACTCCTGATCTGCTGCCTTCGGACGTGACCGGCGTGTCCATCTATAACCAGGCGTCGCGGCTGTTCGAGTTCCGCCCGGGTGCCGTCTTCGCCAACATTGTTATTGGCGATGAAATCAACCGCGCGTCCGCCAAGACCCAATCCGCCCTCCTGGAGTGTATGGAGGAACACCAGGTGACCGTGGACGGGGACTCGTACAAACTCGACGAACCGTTCATGGTGGTGGCCACCCAGAACCCGATCGAGATGGAAGGCACCTATCCACTCCCCGAGGCCCAGCGCGACCGCTTTATGGCGCGGATTTCCATGGGCTATCCGGACAAGGACTCCGAAATCGAAATGCTGGAGACCCATCAGGCAACCTCCCCGTTGGCCAAGGTCTCCGCTGTGGTCACCGCGGCGGACGTCGCAGCCATGATCGCCACGGTGCAACAGGTTTACGTCTCCCAGGCAGTCAAGGAATACACCGTCTCAGTAGGCCGCGCAACGCGCGAAAGCCCCCTGCTCCGGCTGGGCGCCAGCCCACGCTCCATGCTCCAGCTGCTCCGGGCCGCGAAGGCCACGGCGGCGCTGGACGGCCGTGATTTTGTGCTGCCAGACGACGTCGTCGGCGTTGCGGAATCCGTACTGGCCCACCGGATCATCCTGGACCGGAAGGCGGCCGGCGCCGGTGAGACCCCGCACAGCGTCATCCGGGGCATCCTCTCCCGGCTCCCCGTGAACCAGGACCCGGTGAACAACCCGGCCCGGTCATCGGCCCCGCCGGCCGGACTACGCCGGAACCACTAGGCAGGGCCGGCACATGGCGCTGCGTGACCGACTACCCCGGCACCTGTTCAGCCAGCGTGGCTGGGGGCTCCTGGCCGCCGGCGCCGTCTGCCTGTTGTCTGCGCAGATCATGGGGCGGCGGGATCTGCTGAGCCTGAGTGTCCTGCTCATCGTCCTTCCCCTGGTTTCGCTGGCCGGGATCAGGCTCCTCAAGCCCCGGTTCCAGGTTTACCGCGAGTTCAACCCGTCCCCGGTGGAGACCTCCGCCGCCACCACAGTGCGGCTCGCCGTGGCGCGGACCGGTTACGCGGGCGGCCGGGCGATCATGGAGGAACGGCTGCCGCCACGGTTCGGCGAGTCCCCGGCCTTCCATTTCCCCGCCCGCTCAGCCAAGGGCGGGACCAGCAGGTACGAATACCACTTGCGCTCCACCAAACGCGGACAGTACCTGATCGGCCCGGTAACAGCCGAGTTCACGGATCCGTTCGGGTTGTCCCTGCACCGGCGGTCAATTGACGACGGCGACACACTCACCGTGACGCCCGCCGCCGTCGAGCTTCCCGTGACGGGCCTCGCGGGAGCCCGCGGCAACGACGGCATCACAGCAACCCGTACCCGCGCCAACCCCAGCGACGATGACGTCATGACCCGCGAATACCGCCCGGGCGATCCCATGCGCCGGGTGCACTGGGCGGCCACCGCGCACCACGGCGCCCTGATGGTGCGCCAGGAGGAGTCCGTCACAACGCCGGAGGCCACCATCATCCTGGACCAACGGTTCGCGGCATTTTCCGGCGGGCACGGCTCCGGTTTCGGGGGCACTGCGGCCGTCGACGGCCACGAGATGATCACCAGCGGCACTTTCGAGTGGGCCGTGGTGGCCGCGATCTCCATCTGCACGCACCTGTCGGAGCGGAACTACGCCCTCCGCCTCCTGGACCCCCGCGGCGAACCCGCGTTCCTCCGCTCCCCGTCCGCACCGGAACCGGAAGCGGAAGAGTTCAGCGGAGTGTCCGGGCTCCAGTCGATCGCCGAAAGCCTCGCCGCCATCCAGCTGTCCGGTCCGCACCACGCTGCCCGGGACCACGGTGGCCAGGATGCCGGACCGGCCGTTTTCGACGATCACCTGATGGACAAGCTCTCCGCCCACCGGATGCGGGGGCCCCTTATTGCCGTGCTCGGCAGGATCTCTCCGAGCGAGGCCAGAGCCCTCGCTCCGGCGGCGGGTTATGGCGCGAATGCGTTCGCCATCATCGTTTCCGAGAGGCCCGCCGATTCCGAGGACTCCTTGGAGGCCCTCCGCCGGGGCGGCTGGCGGGCAGTGGCGGTGCCAACCTCGGTTCCGGTCCCGGACGCCTGGACGCACTTCGACCAGGGTGGCGCTGCGCCGGCCACGGCAGCGGCAGACGTACGCCGCGGAGCGGAGGTGGGACGGTGACACTGGCACCGGAACGCAACGCGTCGCGCGGGCGGGCAGCCACAGATGCCCCGGGCCAGGTTCCGGCACGGACGCGGGTCGGGGCGTACCCCTGGGCCATGGCCGGCGCAGTCGCCCTGTCCGTGGCTGGCGCCGCGATTTCCCTCAACGGTGTCCTGCGGGGTTGGGCCTGGTACTTGCCCATCCTGACCACGGTGGTGGTGGTCTGCCTGGCCATCGCCACGCTCCGCGCGCTGCGGGCCCATCCTCTTATGGTGGCTGCCGGCGGCTTTGCCTCCCTGATCGCGATCCTCACCCTGACGTTTTTCCGAAGCACGGGCATTGCCGGTTTCATCCCGTCCGGGGCAACCATGGCTGAAGTGGACAGGTTCGTCCGCCGGGCGAGCGAGACGGTCCTTGCGGAAAGTGCCCCGGTGGCTCCGAACGCCGGAATCGTTATGGTCAGCTGCGCAGCCCTGGGCCTGACAGTCATCCTCATCGATGCGCTGGCCGTGCCGCTTGGCATGCCGGCAGCAACCGGCCTGGGCCTGCTGGCCATCCTGGTAGTCCCCGCCACCGTGAAGCCCCAGAGCGTGGGGGTTTGGGGCTTCACAGCCACGGCGGCCGGGTACCTCCTCATCCTCGCGTGCAGCCAGTGGTTTGCACCGGATTCCCGCACTGCGGCCGACAGCGGCCGGAATCCCGGCCAGTTCCGGCAGGCCATGCTGACCGGGACCGTGGCCCTGGTGGCAACACTGGCAGTGCCGGCGGCCATCCCCGGATTCGACCACGGCACGTTTCCGCAGGGCTCCCGGCTGAACCCGTGGGGCGCCGGGACCGGCTTGAACCCCATGATTACCTTGGGAAACAGCCTGCGGGCACCGGCCGGAAGCGGGCGGATCACCTATGCCACCAACGCGTCCGGGCCGCTGTATCTGCGGTCCGTCACTGTTGACAATTTCGACGGCGAGTCGTGGGGACCCGATGACCGCGACGCGGAGCGCCGCCCCGTGGCCGGACAGCTTGAGACGGGCCACGAGATCGTCGCCGAGGAGCAGCTCCGCCAGGTAACTATCGTGAATACGGGCACGTTCACGAGCCCGTACCTGCCGTTGCCGTACGCGCCGGAAACAATCCGCGGGCTCAATGGCGCCTGGACATGGGACCCTGCCACCCTGGCCGTCAAGGGTTCCAACACCAACACGCGGACACAGGAATACATTGTGGTGTCCACGGCGCCTAAGCTCACGGCCACCCTCCTTCAACAGTCGTCGCAGGCCGTGCAGGGAATTCCTGCCGACTTCACCAGGGTTCCCGGCAACGTCCCGGACATCGTCCGCAGCACGGCGGACACGGTGACAGCTTCGAGTGACACACCCTTCGCCAAGGCCATGGCCATCCAGAAATACCTTCGCTCAGGGGAGTTCACCTACTCGCTCCAGTCACCTGTCCAGGGCGGCTACGACGGTAACGGGCTCTCGGTGCTGGCCGATTTCCTGACCCAGAAGAGCGGATACTGCATCCACTACTCGTCCGCGATGGCCGTGATGGCCCGGCTGGAAGGTATCCCGAGCCGGATCGCGGTTGGTTACGCGCCGGGCCGAAGCACTGGTTCCACGGTTTCAGTGGCCGGGCAAGGTGCGCTGCCGGAGTATGAGGTGGACGCCCGGGACGCCCACGCCTGGCCCGAGCTCTACTTCCAGGGATTGGGGTGGGTGCCCTTCGAACCCACGCCGTCACGTGGTGTTATACCCGCGTACGCCACGGAAACCAGCACACCCGGCAGCCCCGGTTCGCTGGGTAATAACGAGGACCTCCTTCCCGGCGCAACCGCCCCGACCCCCACACCAAGCGCCACGGCCGCGCCCCTCCCGGGTGCCGGTGGCGGCGCGGGGGACCTCAGGCAGCTGCTCCTGCCATGGCTGCTGGGGACGGCCGCCGCACTGGGCCTGGTCCTCCTGGCAGCCTCGCCGCGGCTGGTGAGGATGGGCCGGCGTGCCCGGCGGCTCCGCACCGAGGGCCGGGCGCGGGAGGACGTGATTCCGCTGGCGTGGGCCGAAATCCGTGATCTCGGAACCGACTACGGACTGCCACCGGACTCCAGCGAAACAGCCCGGACGTATTCCGCACGGCTCCGCCATTCATCGCTGCTCGGCGAACATGGCGGCATGGACGACGCCGCGCACCAAGCCATCCGCAGCCTCACCTCCGACTTCGAACGCCGGCACTACGGCCCGCCTGTCCAGGACACAGCCGGCCGCGGAAGGACAGGGGCCATTGCCCCACGCATCGCGGCGGTACAGCAGTCCTTGCGTGCCAACGCCTCTCTCCCTCGACGCCTCCGTGCCGACTGGCTCCCGCCGTCGGTTCTGGGCCGGTGGGCCTGGCTCCTGGCTGCCCCGTTCAGAGGGCTCGGCAGGCTGGCGCGACGGACGGCAAAAGCCGCCGCACGCTCCTGGTCGAGGGCGCGCGACGGCTTGTTCCGGCCGCGTGGTAGCCAATAGCGGCTCGCCGCAGCGGCTACCTACTGGCGGTGAAGGAAGCGGCTGACCGGAGGATAATCCTGTCAGCCGGAGGACCATCCGTTCAGCCGGCGTAGGGGTCGGCGATGCCGATGTACTGCGTGTAAAGGTATTCCTCGATGCCTTCGAGGCCGCCTTCACGTCCCAGCCCGGACTGCTTGACGCCGCCGAACGGTGCGGCGGCATTGGAGATGACGCCGGCGTTCAGGCCGAGCATGCCGGTCTCGAGCCGTTCGCCCATCCGGATGCCGCGGTTCAGGTCGCGGGTGAAGACGTACGCCACCAGCCCGTACTCGGTGTTGTTGGCCAGGCGGATCGCTTCGTCCTCCGTTTTGAAGGTGATGATCGGCGCAACGGGGCCGAAGATTTCCTCGGACAGGATCCGGGTGCCTTCGGTGACGCCGGTGAGGATGGTGGGCGGGTAGAAGTAGCCCGGGCCTTCGGCCGGGGCGCCGCCCAGGACTGCCCTGGCGCCGGAGGCCACGGCGTCGGACACCAGCTCGTGGACCTTGTCCCGGCTCTTGGCATCAATCAGCGGGCCGACCTTGGACTCCGGTTCCGTACCCCGGGCCGTGGTCATGTCCGCCATCTTCGCCGCGAACTTTTCCGCGAACTCGTCAGCAACAGACTCGTGAACGATGAACCGGTTGGCCGCGGTGCAGGCCTCGCCCATGTTCCGTAGCTTCGCCAGCATGGCACCGGCGACGGCGGCGTCCAGGTCCGCGTCCTCGAACACCACGAACGGGGCGTTGCCGCCGAGTTCCATGGAGGTCCGCAGCACCGTCTCGGACGCGTCGGCGAGCAGGCGCCGGCCCACCTCCGTCGAGCCCGTAAACGAGAGTTTGCGCAGGCGCTGGTCCTTGATCAGCGGTCCGGTGGTGGCGCCTGCCGTGGACGTAGGGATGACGTTCAGGACTCCGGCCGGCAGGCCCGCCTCCTGCATGACGGCGGCGAACAGCTGCGAGGTCAGCGGCGTGAGGTTGGCGGACTTCAGCACCATGGTGCAGCCGGCCGCGACAGCGGGGGCGATCTTGCGGGTGGCCATGGCCAGCGGGAAGTTCCACGGCGTGATCAGCAGGCACGGGCCCACCGGCTTCTTGGTCACCAGCAGGCGGGACTTGCCATCGGGCGAGACCGAGTAGCGGCCGAACGCGCGGACGGCTTCCTCGGAGAACCAGCGCAGGAACTCGGCGCCGTAGGTGACCTCGCCGCGGGCCTCGGCCAGCGGTTTGCCCATTTCCATGGTCATCAGCAGCGCGAAGTCCTCGGCACGCGCCGTGACCATGTCAAAGGCACGGCGGAGGATTTCGCCACGTTCACGGGCCGGGACCTTCGCCCACGATTCCTGCGCTGCGGCCGCCGCGTCCAAAGCAGCTTTGCCGTCTTCGGCGCCGGCGTCAGCGATGCTGAGGAGCACCTTGCCCGTGGCGGGGTCCTCGACGTCGAACGTCTTGCCTGACGCCGCCGGGCGCCATTCGCCGTTGATCAGCAATCCGGTGGGAACAGAGGCCAGCAGTGCGATTTCGCGCTCCGCGGTAACAGCTGGCTGTGCGGTGACAGTCACGGTGACTCCCTCGTCAATAAAGGTTTGGTTCAGCCTTGACGCAGGGCCTGGGCGGCCTGCCGTATTGGCTGATTTACTGTCACACTACTGCCGCGGCCGCCAGAGGGTCTACGCCTGGACGCACTGCTGAAGCGAGATTTCGTTGTGCAGCTGCACAGCTGGCCTTTCGTATGCTCAGCGTGCCGCGAGGACCGCCGAGTACAGCTCCCGCTTGCTGACGCGGACGTCCTCGGCTACGGCGGCCACGGCTTCCTTGAGCCGGATTCCCTGGGCCACCAGCTCGTTGACGGCCGCCACGTGGTCCTCGGGGGTGCCCGGCGCCTGCTCAGGGGCGCCGCCCAGCACCACGGCAATCTCGCCGCGCACCTCGTTGCCTTCGGCCCACAGCAACAGTTCCCCGACCGTCCCGCGGATGACTTCCTCGTAGGTCTTGGTCAGTTCCCGGCAAACGGCGATCCGCCGCTCGGCACCGAAACGCTCGCGCAGGGCCCGCAGCATCGATTCCAGCCGGTGCGGGGCCTCAAAAAACACCATGGTCCGGCGTTCGGCCGAAAGGTCCGCCAACCGCGACGCCCGTTCGCCGGCTTTCCGGGGCAGGAATCCCTCAAAACAGAAGCGGTCGGTGGGCAGACCGGACAGCGCCAGGGCGGTCAGTACCGCGGACGGGCCCGGGACGGCGGTCACGGTGAGTCCGGCTGCCACAGCGCCTTCCACCAGCCTGAACCCCGGGTCCGAGACCGAAGGCATGCCGGCGTCTGTGACCATGACCAGGGTTTTGCCGGACCGGACGTGCTCCAGCAGTTCCGCGGTCTTGGTGGCCTCGTTGTGCTCGTGGTAGCTGATGACCCGCCCGGCGACGGTGACTCCGAGGTTCTGGACAAGGCGGTGCAGGCGCCTGGTGTCTTCGGCGGCCACGATGTCCGCCGTCCCCAGGAGCTCGATCAGGCGGGCCGACGCGTCTCCCGTATTCCCGATGGGCGTTGCCGCCAGTACAATCCGGCCCGGCCCCGTGGCGACCGGTGCCGCTGCAGCCGGGTCCGCTGCCACGTGAACCTCTGTCTCTGGCTCCTCCCCGGCGGCATCGAAAGGTTCTGCGGGGCGGGAATCGGCGAAGGTGCTGGGGTTAGGGTCCACTCCCCCAGCGTACTGCTGGCCGGCGGCCCAAGCTGCAAAAGGTAGCATGGGGCTCGTGACGCAGACCTCCATGCGGCCTGCCGAGGCCGGCCAGACCATCCCGCCGGCACGAGGCCCGTGGATCGCCCGTCCGGCGGAGGCCTTCTCTGCCACAGCCCTCCGCGAGCGCCTGATCGGCAGCACGCGCAGCTGGCGGGAGTACCCGCCGTCGCTGCGTCTCTGGTTCTGGTTGGTGCCCGCCCTGACCTCCGTGATCGGCGGCGTCCTCCGCTTTGTCCGGCTGGACACGCCGCACAGCCTGGTCTTCGATGAAACGTATTACGTCAAGGACGCCTACTCCTACGTGGTCAGCGGCTACGAACGGGGCTGGCCGGACAAGGCCAACGACTCCTTCAACGCAGGCAACCCGGCCATCCTCCTGGACACTCCCGAGTACGTGGTCCATCCGCCCGTGGGCAAGTGGATGATCGCCGGCGGCATGTGGCTCTTCGGGTCCGATAATCCGTTCGGCTGGCGGTTCGCGGCCGCACTGACCGGAACCCTGTCCATCCTGCTGCTCACGCTGATTGCCCTGAAACTGTTCCGCTCAGTGCCGCTGGCTGCCGCCGCGGGCCTGCTGCTCGCCGTCGACGGCCACCACCTGGTGATGTCGCGGACATCACTCCTGGATATCTTCCTGATGTTCTGGCTCCTGGCGGCCTTCGGAGCTTTGCTGCTGGACCGCGATGACGGACGACGGCGGCTGGCCGCACGGCTCGGACGGCTCGCGGCCGCGTCCCGGAACGCTCGGCCCGCAGCCAGCCAGCTGCTGGCGGGACCGTGGCTGGGGATCCGCTGGTGGCGTCTCGCCGCGGGCGTGTGCATGGGACTCGCCATAGGCACCAAATGGTCGGGCCTGTTTTTCCTCGCCGGCTTCGGCATGCTGACGGTCCTGTGGGACCTCAATGCACGGCGCGTCGCGGGAATCCGCGGCTGGGTCAGCGGCGGAATCATCAAGGATGGACTGCCTGCCTTTGCCAGCATGGTTCCGGTTGCGGCGGTGGTCTACACCGCCACCTGGACGGGCTGGTTCCGTTCCGAGGGCGCCTACTTCCGGCGGTGGGCCCAGAGCAACCCCTCAGCGGAGTGGGGCTGGCTGCCGGACTCCCTGCGTTCGCTGGCGCACTACCATCTGGAGGCCTACAAGTTCCACCAGGGACTGGGCTCCGAACACCCCTACGAGGCAAGCGCCTGGAGCTGGCTGGTGATGGGCCGGCCGACGTCGTTCTTTTACCAGAAGCCGGAGCAGGGCGTCCCTGGATGCGACGTGCCCAACTGCGCCTCCGCCATTCTCTCGGTGGGGAACCCGATGATCTGGTGGGGAGCGGCCATCTCGCTGGTGGTCCTGCTGTTCTGGTGGGCCGGGCGCCGGGACTGGCGCGCAGGGGCGATCCTTGCAGGCGTGGGCGCCGGCTACCTGCCGTGGTTCATGTACCCGGAGCGGACCATGTTTTACTTTTACGCCGTCTCCTTTGAGCCCTTCCTGGTGCTCGCGCTGGTGTATTGCCTGGGCCTCGTCCTGGGCCGGGACACCGACCCGCTGTGGCGCCGGCGGTCCGGTGTTTACCTGGTGGCACTGTTCGTCGCCGGGGCCGTCCTGTTGTCCGCATTTTTCTACCCGGTGTGGACGGCGGAGACCATCCCCTACCAGGAATGGCGCTACCGGATGTGGATGCCGTCCTGGATCTAAGGCAGGATTGCATGAAACCCTGACCAGCCGCGAACTGCGTTGAGGCAGCGGAACGGAGACCCCCCCGTGCGAGAAGCAAGCACAAAACTCCTGGTGGAGCTGGAGCCCGGCAGCAATGTCACGGATCTCCTGCGCCAGCGGGAGGCCGCCAACCCGGCCCACGCCCTCTACGCGCGCAAAGGCCCCAACGGCTGGACCGACGTTCCGGCGCAAAAATTCCTGCACGATGTCTGTGCCCTCGCCAAAGGACTGATCGCCGGCGGCCTGGAGCCCGGCGACACCGTGGCCGTCATGTCCGCCACCCGCTACGAGTGGGCCCTGGTGGACTTCGCCATCTGGTTTGCCGGCGGCGTGAGTGTCCCCATCGACGAGACCTCGACCCCCGGCCAGGTGGAGTGGATCCTGCACGACGCCGGCGCGCGCCGCGTGTTCGCGCAGGACCGCGGCAAGGTGTCACTTATTACAGGCATCCTGGAGTCTTCCACCCTGCTCAAGGACCGGCTGGTCCCCGTGGTGAGGATGGATGACGACGGCGACGCCCCGAACCTCGCCAGCCTCTCGGCTGCCGGAATGGGCGTCACGGACGCCGAGCTGGAACGCCACCGCTCCGCCGCGGGCCTGGACGACGTCGCTTCCCTGGCCTACACGTCCGGCACCACCGGACGGCCCAAAGGCTGCGTGATCACCCACGGCAACTTTGCGCTCGTGGCCGTCAACGTCGTCGCCTTTCTCCCGGAGATCTTCAAGGGGCAAAATGCGCGCACCCTGATGTTCCTGCCGCTGGCCAATGTGCTCGCCCGCGCTGCCCAGGTGGCGTGTCTCCATGCGGGCGCCACCCTGGGACACGTCAGCCGTCCTGCTGATCTGCGGGCGGATCTGGGCACGTTCAAACCCACGTTCCTCCTGGCGGTGCCCCGGATCTTCGAGAAGGTCCGGGCGGACGCCGTGCACCAGGCTGCCAGGTCCGGGACAGCGGGGATCTTCAGGGCTGCGTCGGCCGCCGCCATCCGTTTCTCGGCGGCACAGGACACCGTGGCCCGCGGCGGGGGCAGCGGACCCGGGCTGGCGTTGCGGGCACGGCACGCCGTCTTTGACCGGCTGGTGTACCCGAAGCTCCGCCAGCTCCTTGGCGGCCGGGTCCGTTACGCGGTATCGGCGGCCGGCCCGCTGGCACCTGAGGACGCGCACTTCTTCCGCGGCGCCGGGATCCCGGTCCTTGAGGGCTACGGGCTGAGCGAGACAACCGCCCCCTGTACGGCCAACACGCCCGCCCGGACCAGGGTGGGCAGTGTGGGCGTCCCCCTGCCGGGCACCACCATCCGCGTGGCGGAGGACGGCGAAGTGCTGGTCAAGGGGATCGGCGTGTTCAAGGGTTACCACGCCAACGAAGCGGCCACCGCCGAGGCCTTTGTGGACGGGTTCTTCCGTACCGGGGACCTCGGCGAGCTGGACCCTCAGGGCTACCTGACCATCACCGGCCGCAAGAAGCAGCCCGCCAAAATAAACGGCTGAGCACGTGCAGTTGCTTGGGGCTACGCCTCAGCGGCGATCGGCTCATCCTTGGCCATGCCGCGACGACGGCGCGTGGGCCACGTGAGGATGAGCGTCACCAGGGACACCAGGAGGACCAGCGCGGCGATGACAATACCGGCATCGATCCAGAACTGGCCCGGGAACAGCCTGATCAGGGTGTCTTCAAGGGCAAACGTCCAGGAACCGCTGGCGAAGAAGATCCGGTGGAATTCGGTGAAGAACTGCTGCCAGCCGAGCACGGCCAATGCGCCAAGGCCCAGGATGATCGCCAGCGCAACAATGGATCCCGCGAAGAGTCCGCGGCGCACACCGCCGGTGCTGCGGCGGCGCAGGTAGGCGATGGCCACCAGGCTGAGGACGATCAGGAGTGCTCCCCCGCCAAACGCGGAAAGGATGACAACTTTTACGTCGGCCATGTGGCCGACTTCGCCGTCCTTGAAAAGGTCCCCGCCAGTGCGATTGACCAGATCACCCAGATACCGCGGCCCCGCCCAGTTGCTGAGGTAGTCAACCGCGTAGGAACCGTAGGTCATCCGGTCGTCGGTACTGAACCCGTACCCGTCGCCCGGGAACCCGGGCCTGTTGTACTCGGCCCACAGGAACAGCGGGCTGGTGACAGCGCGGACGGCCAGCACCAGCAGGATCACCGGGTAGAAAAGGGCCAGCAGGACTTGCCAGATGCGCGGGGCCACTGGCTTGGCGTTGGCTGCGCTTTCGCGCTCCGCGTTGCGGCGCTCCACTTCCTCCTGCGGCGGACGGACCTGCAGCGCTGACGTGGGCAGCGGCTCACTGAAGTGGGCACCGTTTCGGGTGGCGCCCTGGGCGGACGGTTCTTTGCGGAGCGACTCTTCTACGGAAGGTACCGCGGCGGGAGGTTCGACGGCGGCCTCCGCGGCTTTTCGCCCGGCGCGGCTTTCGGGCTGGGTGACACCGCCCTGCCCGATACCGGCGCTACGTGCTGGAGACACATCGGGAGTGCTGGAGCCGGAATCGTTCAGCCAGGCAAAAGCGGGCTCGTCCGAGTCCGACGAAGTATCCAGGTCCGGATCCGGCTGCGGCTCCGTGCGTTTGGCAGGGGTCGGCGAATTGTCGTTCACAGCAGCGTCACTTCCGTTGGGTTCCACGCCGCCGGCTCTGATCCGGGCAGCGCCGTGTATCTGATATCGAGCCTACCGCCCGCTCCTCCACGTGGGCGAGGAGCCACCCCGTCGCTCGCGGATTCATGCGGCGATTTCGCTGTATCCAGCGTCGCCGGCCACCAAGTCGCCGCGTTCACCGGCGTCATAGGCCCGCCGTCCCCATACCAGGACGTAGCCCCAGTAGGCAGCCAGCACCGCCAGGCCGATGCCGATCTTGGCCCATACCGGAAGCGGGCTGGGCGTGACAAAACCTTCCACTAATCCGGAAACGAACAGCACCAGCACCAACCCCAGGGCCACGGTGATCAGCGACCTGCCTTCGTCAGCCACGGCCCGTCCCCGCGTCCGTGGTCCCGGGGACACCATGGCCCAGAAGATCCTCAAGCCCGCCGCGCAGGCAATAAAAACAGCCGTCAGTTCCATCAGGCCATGCGGCAGGATGTAGCTGAAAAAGACATCCTGCCGGCCCACGGCGGCGAAAACTCCGGCGGCGATCCCGACGCCCTGGGCGTTCGTGAACAGGATCATGGGTACCCAGAAGCCGGTGATGCCCAGGGCCACCGCCTGCGCGCTGATCCAGGCATTGTTGGTCCAGACGGCCCCCGCAAACGAGGCCGCAGGATTTTCCGAATAGTAGCCAATGAAGTCTTTCTCGACGTACTGCCGGACCGCGGCCTCGGAGGCAACGGACCGCAGGGCCTCGGGGGACGTCCCGATCCAGAGCGCGTAGGCGCCGGCAACCAGGATAAATGCGGCGCCGCAGGCCACCGTCAGCCACCGCAGGCGGTACAAAGCCGCCGGCAGGGCAGCCACGAAGAACGGAGCCAGGTCCGCCATCACGTTGGACCGTGCGCCTGTGAAACGGGTCCGGGCCTGGGCCAGGGTGGCGGACAAGGACGCCGACAGGCCGCTCTCCGGGGCAATCGACCTGATGAAGGAAAGGTGGGCCGACGTCGACTGGTAAAGGCGCAGCAGTTCATCGGCCTCTTCGCCGCTGAGGCGCCGCTTATGGGCAAGCTGGTGCAGCCTTGACCACTTGTCCCCGTTGGCGGCGGAGAAGGCATCCATATCCACGGCAACAGCCTAGCCGCCATAGACTATGAAGGTCCGCAGGATGGCTGACAAGGGATTGGGGTATCCGCTTGAGTTCGATAATCACCGGCGAGGCCGTTGTCCTGGAACTGCGCCCCGCATCCTTCGCCGCCCGTGCCCTTGGCCTGCTGCTGGATGTCCTGTTCAACATCATCCTGCTGGTCCTGATCCTGCTGGGCGTCGCAGCCGCCGGCCAGGACCTTGACGAGGCAGCAATGCGGGCGCTGACGCTGGTGAGCGTGGTCTTCTGCTTCGTGATTGTCCCGGTAGCCGTGGAGACCCTCACCCGGGGGCTCTCGCTCGGAAAACTGGCGGCCGGCCTGCGTGTGGTCAGGGACGATGGCGGCGCCATCCGGTTCCGCCACGCCGTGATCCGGGGGCTGACTGGATTCCTGGAAATCTACCTCACCCTGGGTGGCCTCGCCATCGCCGTCGCCCTCTTCAACAGCCGCTCCAAGCGGCTGGGTGACATCCTTGCCGGCACGTATGCGCTGCGCCGCCGCGTGCCGGCAGAGGTACCGGTCCGCGTCTTTGTTCCCCCACAGCTTCAGGGCTGGGCCACAGCTGCGGACATCGGCCGGATCCCGGATGCGACCGCACGGCAGGCCGCCCAGTTCATCCGGCAGGCCGGACGCATGTCACCTCTGTCCGCCGCCGGAATGGCAGCGTCGATAGCCACGGAACTGGCCCGGCATGTGGCCCCTCCGCCGCCCCCGGGAACCAGCCCGGACCAGTACCTGGCGGCCGTCACCGCCGAACGCCGTCACCGTGAACTCGCGCGGCTGCAGCAGGCCCGGCGCCGGAACTCGGCCACGGCGGAGCGGTTGGACCGCCTGCCGTTCGGGCCATAGACCTGAACCTCGTCCTGTTCCGTGGGCCCTGGGCCAAGCGGTTCCTAGTTGTTGTACTCCGCCCAGGGGATGTTCCAGTCGCCATAGCCGTCGTCGACGGCGGCGTAGTCGCCTTCGGTATTGATGATCTGAACCACATCGCCGGTGGTCATGTTGTCAAAAACCCAGGCGGCGCCGTCGGGAGCGAACCCGATGCAGCCGTGCGAGACGTTCGCCTTGCCGATGAAGGGGTAGGCGGACTCCAGCGCCTGGTGGATGTAGGCGCCGCTCAGGGTGAGGCGGATGGCATACTCCACGTCCACTTCGCCGTAGTAGGCCGGATCGCCGGGCTTGAGTCCGATGCTGGCCGCCCGGAAGTGGTCATAGCGGTTCTTTTCCATCAGGACCGCGTAGCCGCGCGCTGACGGGAAACGCTGATCGCCCATGCTGACCGGGAGGGTTTTCACTACCTGGTCATTAACGCTGAGCGTGAAAGTGTGTGCGGCGGCATCGGCGATAGCCACCCGCTTGTCACCGAAATTCACGGTGACCTTCTTGTTGAAGTTGGCAATCTGGCCGTTGCCGAGGTCCACGCCGAACAGCTGCATGTCCATGGTGACTGTGGAGTTCGCCGCCCAAAAGGCTTCCGGGCGGTACCGGACCATGGTGTCGCTGAACCAGTGGAAGGCCCCGGCCTGCCCTGCGCTGGAGGTGATTTTGATGGCCTTCTCCACGGCATCCCGGTTGACCACCGGTTCGCTGAAGATGACCTGCAGCGGCTGGCCCACGCCAACTTTCATCCCGTCCAGCGGGTAGATGGCGGCATCAGCCTCGTGCGTGCTCGAAACGGTGCTGAACGAGTTTGTGGTGTTGGTATCCCGTCCCGCCCCGTCAGTGACCACATACATGTAGCTGTACTCGGTGTTGAATTTCAGCGGGTCGGTCGCTGTCCAACTGCTGCCGTCCCCTGCAAAGGTGCCGTGGACTACTTCGCCGGCGGTGCTGGTCAGCGTGACGCTCTCGATCCTGCCGTTGCCCACCTTGAGCGACACCGGCATTGCCGGGTTCACCTGCTTTGCGGCGTTGGCCGGCGTGACGTCCACCTTGACCGGGGCCACCACGGGCGATGCGACGCCCGGCACGGACCGGACTGCCGAGCTGGCTTCGGACTCCAGGCCACCGCGCGCAAAACCCGGCGCGACGGCGGCGAAGACGCCGCCCGTTGCGGCAAGGACACACACGGCTGCCACCAAGAGAATTTTCTTGGCGGTCCCCCGCCGGCGTGGCTGAACATCAGGTTCCATAGTCCGATCTTAATGCTTGGACATAACAGCCCCGGGCGCGGTCTGCGCCCGGGGCATCACACGTCAGTAACGATAGTGCTCGGGCTTGTACGGTCCGGCGATGTCCAGGTCCAGGTAGTCGGCCTGTTCCTTGGAGAGTTCCGTAAGCTCCACGTCGAGGGCGTCGAGGTGCAGGCGGGCAACCTTTTCGTCCAGGATCTTGGGCAGGACATAGACCTGGTTGCTGTATTCGCGTTCGCCTTCGGGCTGGTCCCGCTTGGTCCACAGCTCGATCTGGGCGATGGTCTGGTTAGCGAATGAGTTGCTCATCACAAAGGACGGGTGGCCGGTGGCGTTGCCCAGATTCAACAGGCGCCCCTCGGACAGGACGATGATGGAGCGCTCTTCGGCGGTCCCGGCGTCGAGCACCCACTCATGCACCTGCGGCTTGATCTCCACCTTCTTGATGCCGGGGATCCGCGCCAGACCTGCCATGTCGATCTCGTTGTCGAAGTGGCCGATGTTGCCCACAATGGCTTTGTCACGCATGCCGGCCATGTGTTCGGCCAGGATGACGTCCTTGTTCCCGGTGGTGGTGATGAAGATGTGGCCTTGGCTCAGCACCGACTCCAGCTTGGCCACCTGGTAGCCGTCCATGGCTGCCTGGAGGGCACAGATGGGGTCGATCTCTGTGACGATGACGCGGGAACCCTGGCCGCGGAATGCCTCTGCGGCTCCCTTGCCGACGTCGCCATAACCGCAGACGACGGCTACCTTGCCGCCCATCAGGACGTCGGTGGCGCGGTTGATGCCGTCAGGCAGCGAGTGGCGGATGCCGTACTTGTTGTCGAACTTGCTCTTGGTGACCGAGTCGTTGACGTTGATGGCCGGGAACAGCAGCTTGCCCTGTTCAGCCAGCTGGTAGAGGCGGTGCACGCCGGTGGTGGTTTCCTCGGTGACGCCGCGCAGGCTGGCCCCGACCCGGGTCCACCGCTGCGGGTCTTCCTGCAGCGAGGCGCGAAGCACGTCCAGGAAGATCCGGCCTTCCTCGGACTCATCTTCGCCTGCCGCCGGTACAGCGCCGGCAGCTTCGAACTCAACGCCCTTGTGGACCAGCATGGTGGCGTCGCCGCCGTCGTCCAGGATCATGTTCGGGCCGAGCTCCGGATTGGTGTCCGCGCCGGGCCAGGCCAGGATCTGCTGTGCAGTCCACCAGTATTCCTCCAGCGTCTCGCCCTTCCAGGCGAACACCGGGACACCCTGCGGGTCCTCGACCGTTCCCGTGCCCACCACGACGGCTGCGGCGGCATCGTCCTGGGTGGAGAAGATGTTGCAGGAGGCCCAGCGGACCTCGGCACCAAGGGCAGTGAGGGTTTCGATCAGGACGGCAGTCTGGACCGTCATGTGAAGGGATCCGGCGATCCGGGCGCCCTTCAGCGGCTGGGTGGGTCCGAACTCCTTGCGGAGTGACATCAGGCCTGGCATCTCGTGCTCGGCCAGGCGGATCTGGTGGCGGCCGGCTTCGGCCAGCGAGATGTCGGCTACCTTGTAATCAAATGTCATGGGGTTCCTTTGCTTTTGTCCGATGGCGGCGACGGCGTTGAAGCCTCTGCGCGAAAGTCGACCGCTGGTGGTGGTACGTGTTGTCCAGGCGTTGCCTAGGCAGTAGCTGCGGTTTTGTCCGTGGCGGGGCCTGGGTCCGTGGCCGGCCGGACGGCGTGATCGTGCTGGTCCGAGCCGGCAGCCGTGGCGGCCTGGAGAAGTTCCGGCGGCAGCAGCAGCGGGATACCGTCCTCGATCGGGTAGCGCAGCTTCACGCCCGAATCTCCCGCCGCCGTCGACACAAGCTCTTCGCCTTCCTGGACCAGGGGCGATCCGGTCACGGGACAGCGGAGGACGGACAACAGTTCAGGACTGATCTTTGGCATGATTGGTGCTCCCGACAGGGGCGCGTTCGCGCCGTTGGCTGACTGATTAGCAGGTTCCAGCCTACCGCCAGAACCGCCTCAGGAAGGTTCGCGCAGGACGCGCAGATGCCCCCGGCGGACGCCTTCGGTGCCGGCCGGGGCCTCCAGCGCTGAATGCAAGCCACGCTGACCCGGCGTGGTCTGCGACCTGGGCGGCTGGGCCGCTGCTTCGCGGACGGCGTTGGCGAGGGCCAGGAGGTCGTCCGGCCCGGGCTGCTGCGGGCTTGTGGGCATCGCCAGGCGAAGCACTTCCCAGCCGCGGGGCACGGTCAGTGACCCGGCGTGCTGCTCGCACAAATCGTAACAATGCGGCTCGGCGTAGGTGGCAAGCGGACCCAGGACGGCGGTGGAGTCGGCATAGACGTACGTCAAAGTTGCCACCGCCGACTGACGGCAGGCTGACCTTGAACATTGACGGATAGCTCCCACGACATCACAGACTACTCCGTATCCGAACTTGTTCGGAGTATTTGCCGAATCGGCGCCGCGCCCTGGCACGAAAACCGGGGTTATGTCGCGTAATTCTGCGCCCGGGTTTACAGTCAAGGTATGCAGTCATCGAACCATAATTCAGCTTTTACGGTCCGTTTGGCTGACCCGGATGACCGCGCCGCAGAAACGGGTTCGGGTTCGCCCGGCCGAAGCTTTGCGATGCGCCGCCGGAACCGCCACGGTCGCGGCCTGCGCGGGGAGCTGGTGTTGCCAACGCACCCCGGTTACAGGACACGGTCGGACCGCTTTGACGACATGGTGCTGGATTCCGCGCAGCGGCTCCACGACATCTGGGGCAAAACGCTCGACGGCGTCCGGTTTGCCGTCGACGAAATACCCCCGCAGCTGGAGCAACTGGTGGCCGACGCCGCCCCGCCTCCCATGGGCGCCTACACCCCCGCCACGGCAGAGGAAGGCCCGGTGATCACCCTGTACCGCCGGGTGGTTGAGCAGGGTTGCGCCAGCCGGGAGGAACTCCAGGACCTGGTGCACGACGTCGTCGTGGAACACACCGCCGAAATGCTCGGCGTAGCACCGGAAACCCTGGATCCGGTCTACCGCCGCCGGTACTGACGCCGCCGGTACTGTCCTGTCAGTATCCCAGGGAGACCGGCACCTTTTCCTGACCTGAAGCCGCGGGCGTGAAGGCCACCGTGGAGATGTCGTCCCGGCCGTCCTGCTGCAGGAGCAGCGCGCCGTAGGCAGCGTCACCTGACGCGGAGACAACGTACGCCACCACTACCGACTCGTCCACCTTCTCGGGGACCTTGATGGACGTTGTGGTGCCGCCGGCGACGTCGGCAGTGGCGGCCGCGTGGATCTTGCCGTCCGCGGTGATGGCGGCGTAGGAGACCGTGGCCCGGTTCTCGAGGACGCCGAACACGAGGGTTCGGTCACCGCCCTGGGGAACGGGCACCACATGCTGGCTTCCCAGCCGGACACCGGAGGCAGCCCAGGCGACGTCCGAGGCCTTCCCGTTCGTGACGCCCCGGGTGATGCGGGTTGCGGCCACAAATGACACGTCCGAACTGGTGGACACCGTGTAGTGGCCGGCGGGGACGCCAGCCAGGGAAATCTCGGTGACGGCCCCGGCTTTTGCCGTGACAACGCCGCCGCCGGGGAGGGCTTTCTGGCCGTCCCGGCCGAAGAGCTTGACCTCCACTACCGCGTCCGACGGTCCCGGAACCGTGATGGCCAGCGCGGGGCCGGCGTCGTTGTAGCCGCTGTTTCCCGTGAATGCGGAGATCGAGCCGGCGTCTTGTATGTCCACTCCGGTCATGACCTGCCGTGCGGCAGGTGCGGCGCCCGGAGCAATGAAGTCGACGCCGCCGGGCGTCAGTCCCCTCAGGACACTCTGCTGGATGGACGCGGCCACCGGACCGCCGGCGCTCCGGACATGGACCGTGAGCCGGGCTTCACCAGGTGCCAGGCCAGCCAGGACGATTGAGCGGGTACCTCCCGGCGCGACCAGCAGCCCCCTGCTGCCCGGGGCCTGGATCTGGCCCTTGCTGCCGAAGAGCTCCAGGCTGACGGTGGCAGGTGTGCTTGAGGCGTTGCTGAGGACAAGAAGGGAGGTGCGGCCCACGGTGGTGCTGGCACCGGACAGCCAGAGGTCGTTGGCGGGCGGCTGGCAATTGGCAGCCGCCGAGCCCTGCAGGTCACCGTCGGTGGCGGTGAATCTCATAAGCCCGGCGGCTGAGGGCTTCTGGCCTGCCTGGGCGTCGGCGCTCAGGAAGCTGGCATCATCCACGCTGTGCCCGGCGACGACGCCGGCGGTCAGGTCCTGGGGACCTGTCCCCTGGCCGGGCTGGCTGCCGTCCTTGGCGATCTCGACGGCGGGCGTTCCGTCAAGGGCGGCGAGCCTGCTGCCGGGGAGGACACCGCCGGGGGCGCTCAGGACGGCGCCGGTGACAGCGCTCTTGGCGGTCGCGGATTCGGGGCTGAACTGGGGGTCGGTGCCCGCCTCCGTTCCTTCGAGCAGGCGGGCCGGGCCAGGACATACCCCCGTGCTGGCGCCTGCGGGAACTGCAGCCAGCACGGCCGGGATGCTGCGGCTCCCCGCCGGCTGCGGAGCGACCGAGGAGGCTGCGAGTCCCGCGCCGGCTGCGGCCACAATCGCCACGGCCGAGACCAGGCCTGCCAGCATCTGCTTGCGAGGGGTCCTGCGGGCTGCGTCCTTATGCATTCTGGTGTTCCTTACGCAAAGATCCCTCGTCCCTCGACAGCCCCGTGTTGGGCCGGCGCGCGGGCATGGGAATGGCGAGCATCACAGTGAGTCCTATCACCGTGATCTGTGCGATTCCGGACCAGAGGGCCCACGGGGTGTCGTAGCGGATGGTCAGCTGGCCGGCGGTGGCAGGCAAGGTAAAGGCCTGGGCCGAGCCGGATGTCGTGGCAGTGAGCTTCCGCCCGTCGAACCAGGCGCTCCAGCCCTTGTCAGCCCGTTCGGCGAGCACCACCAGCCGCCCTTCCGGTCCCTCGGCGACGGGGGTGTCGACGTCGTCGTACTTGGAGGGCACCAGCGCCACAGTGGCGCCCGTGCCGTCCACGATCCTGACGCGATGGGCGACGTCGGCGGGCTGCAGTACCGGCTGGTTCAGCGGCGTTATCCGCCAGAGCCAGCCGACATCCGTCTGGCCGACGGCAACGAGCCCCGGAACTGCGTCCATCCTGCTGGCCGTGAGCTGGGCGGCGGTATCTGCCGAGCGCAGCACCACGAATCCGGCACCAAGGCGCTCGAGCTCGGGACGGGGGTCCACGCCTTGGCCGGCCACCAGCGTGGCCACCACGCTGCGGATGGACGCCGTGACGTCGTCGTCCTCCCTGACCGTCTCCTGGCCGGGCGCGCCCAGGATGTTCCGGGCGGCGGCAATCGTTGACAAGCTGTCCAGGGTGGTCCCGGCACCGCGCATCAGGGCCGCCTCAAAGGCACCGTTCTCCTGGGTGCTGATCAGCAGCGTGCGTGTCTGCTCCGGCCCGGTGCCACGGTCTATGGCGGTGGCGGGAAGCGTCCGGGCACTGCCTGGCTGCACCAGCCGTGGCGTTCCCAGCGCGGGCCCTGCCGGCACGTCGGCCGGGAGGGCAACGGCTGAGGAACGCAGCAGGTTCTGGGCCGACCACACCGCCATGCCGGCCAGCGGACCGGCCAGCAGCACCACCATGGCAAGGGCCGTCGCGGAGCGAAGGGCCACGTTGCGCCGAATACTCGGCGAGGCTGCCCGGTCCGCGGCATCAAGCAAACGCTCGGCACCGATCAGGGCGGCTCCGAGCAGGGCGAACCCTGCGGCGGAGACGGCTGGACCGGTGAACGGGGTCACGAGGGTGTCGGCAGTCGCGCCGGTGGCAACGTGCCCTGCGAGCCAGCCACCGGCGAAGATCACCAGAGCCGCCACCCAGAGAACACGTGCTGTCCTGCTGCGCATACCCGGGAGGAACAGGGCGGCAACGGCAAGCAGCAGGACCGGAACGGCCAGCAGCAGTGCCAGCACGAGTGCCCATGGGATCGCCTGGCCGCTGAAGAACGGAACGCCGGACAGGCCACCTTCGGCGGAAAACAGCAGCGGCTGGCCCAGGAACTGCTGCCACAGCGGGGCCGGCTCGAATCCCAGCGGAACACCCGGGTCTGCCAGCAGTGCCCGCGGCCGGTCGATAACGGACAGCCCGAAGGGAAGAAAGAGCGCAGCGCTGGGCAAAAGAGCCCACCACACGGTGCGGCCACGACGGCCAAGCATCAGCCCGCAGAGGACAATAACCACAACGGCCGGGACTAGCAGGGAAGGCGCCGACGCGGTCACAACACCCAGCGTCAACCCTGCGGCAGCGGCAGCAGTCCAGGACGGCATGCCGTTGATCCCGGGCCGTGCGGGTGGTTTTTCGGTGAAACGCCGGTCATCCGGGGACGGGACAATGAAACGTCCGTGGCCCACGGCGGACCCGGTGGCGCGCAGGAGCGCCAGGACGAGCAGCGGGATCATGATGTGGGCCACCAAGGCACCGGCCCGGCCCTGGTTCAGTGCTATCTGCAAGGCGGGAGCGGCCGCCCAGAAGAGTGCGGCAACGAGGCGGAAGCGGCGCCGGATGGTCAGGCCCCCGGCCGCAAACCATGCGGTCAGGCCGGAAAGCGGGGCGGCGAGCAGCAGGAGCCAGGCCATGGCCGCGTTGGCGTCTCCCCCGCCGAGCAGGCCAAGGATCCACAGCACATAGCCGAAGGGGTCGCCCTTGCCTGGAAGCCCTGCCCCCAGGCTGATCCACCAGCTGGAGGCGTGGTGCCAGATTTCGCCAAGGGTGGAGGACACCGGAATGAGGCCTCCACCGGAAACAGCGTCGGCCCGGAACATCCCGGTGAGCGCCGTGAGGGAAGCCGCGGACGCGATGATGATGGCGGCGATGGCGCCGGTCCCCACCCAACCCCGTTCGGTGGTGGTCAGGGCAGCGAAGTCATCTGATGAGTCCCCCGTGGGCTGGTCCGCCAGGGGGTCATGGACCAGGCCATCGGCCGTGGAGTTGTCGGCGCCCAGGGCTTCCATCAGGGAGCGGCGGTGGTTCCAGACTTCACGCCGGGGCGTCTGCAGCTTCTTGATGACGGACCGCCGGATCCGCCGGCTGTTTGCCGCGGTCCGGCGGGCCTTTGCCACGGCACCGGGCCGGGCCAGGGCAGCGAATGTGGCCACAAGCTGGGAGAAACCGTGCCCGGGATCCTTGACCGCAATGCTGAGCACGAGTTTGAAGATGCTGCCAAGCAGCGCACCGACCGCATGGACAGGCACCTTCCACAGCGGGGCGTGCTTGAGGCGCAGATGGACCTGGGCTTTTCGCGCCGCGGAAGCGTTTCCCTGGGCATGCGGCCGGTGGGCGACGTGGAACATCCGTGCAGTGGGAACCACCACCACACGGTGCCCGGCGAGGCGGTTGCGCCAACAGAAGTCGACGTCGTCGCCGGTGCCCGGCAGTGCGGGGTCGAAGCCCTTCAGGAGTTCCCAGATATCACGGCGGACCAGCATGCCGGCCGAGTTCACCGCAAACGCGTCAGTGCGGCCGTTGTACTGGCCCTGGTCCAGTTCGTCGGCATCGATCAGGGTAAGCCGCTCGGCCCAGCGGCTGGTGGAGAGTCCGACGTCGATCAGCCGGCGTTCCGAGTGCCAGTCCAGTTGCTTGCAGCCGGCCACGGTCACGGATGGTGCGCGCTCCACGGCACTGAGGAGTTCGGCCAGCGCCTCCGGGGCCGGCGCCGCATCGTCGTGCAACAGCCAGACCCACTCTGTGGCTGCGCGCTGGGACTGGCCTTCCCAGGGCGCGTGCTTGTTGAGCCCGGCGCGCACGGCGCCGCCCATGCCGCTCTTGCCGGGCGGAAAGGTGCTTACATTGGTTGCGCCGAAGGCCCGTTCCAGGAGGACGGCGGAGTCGTCGCGGGATCCGGTGTCCACTCCGATGAGGGAGTCCGCGGGCCGGGTCTGGTCCGCGAGGGCAGCCAGGATTCTGGGGAGATAGGCACTGCCGTTGTGGGACACCACAACGGCAGTGACATGTACTTCCTGAAGAATTAGATTGCTCGCTTCCTTAGCCGCCGGCGCTCACGCTCGGAAAGGCCACCCCAAATGCCAAACCGTTCGTCGTTTGCCAGCGCGTATTCCAGGCACTGCGACCGCACATTGCAGGCACCGCAGACCTTCTTGGCGTCGCGCGTGGATCCGCCCTTCTCCGGGAAGAAGGCTTCCGGATCCGTTTGCGCGCACAATGCATCAGTCTGCCAGCCGAGTTCACCTTCGTCGTCGAAGTCCTGCCTGAACGGCAGTCCGATCCACACCGGCTGGGAACTTGTTCCCTGGGCCGGGGTGCGCAGTTCCATGGGCGGATCCAGGTCGTCATCGTCCTGGTCGTGTCCGCCGTCAAGGAGTGCTTCGTGCGCCGCCAGGAAGGCTGTGGCCTGGTCCTGGAGGGGGTCTTTGGTATTGCGGTTGTAACGGTCCGCGGCGTCGGGATCCGCGGGATCGACGTACCAGTCGCTCGGCACCCCCCGTGCGCGGTATTTTGCCGTTGCCAGTCCGGCGACGACGGCATCTTCATGGATACGCTCTGCTTGCCCCACGGCGACCCTCCCCAAATGTTGCAGCCCTTGCCTGAATACCTGGACACTCGGTTGCGTGTCCGTATTTATGCAGTGACTTTCGATATCTAATTACACGCGTGTAACTACTGGGGAGTCAAGCCGCGGACAGATAATAATCAACTTTCCGGGCCAATCCCGGTCACGCCACGCCCGTGAGTTTTCCAAAGGTCCGGCGCGATGGAGGCCTGGCGGTCCACATCGGCAGCCAAAAGGTCCCGACTTCGCTGAATAGCTGCCAAAAATACAGACGCAGCCCGAATTAGACAAATAAGATGACAAACTCCTGTGAGTAACATCACAGCCCGGCCGGACCCGACCGGGACCCATAGGGACTCCGTGCGCGGCATCCCCGCCAAGGACGCCCCGCTGGGTCCGTGACAAGATAAAGCCATGAGCATCCCGGCGATAGATCTGATGACCACCCTGCGTTCCGGCCACGCCACGTCGCCCCGCCTGACCTGGTACGGCCCCGACTCCGAGCGCGTGGAACTCTCCGGTCGTGTGCTGGACAACTGGGTGGCAAAAACCAGCAATCTGCTGCAGGACGAACTCGACGCCGAGCCCGGCATGCGACTGACTCTTGACCTGCCAGCCCACTGGAAGTCAATGATCTGGGCACTGGCCGCCTGGCAGCTGGGCATGGAAACAGTCCTGGACGGCGGGGAGGCGGAGCTCCTGGTCACCGACAGGCCCGGAACCGTTGAGCGGAAGCACGACGCCGTGATCGCTGTCGCGCTGCCAGCCCTGGCGATGCGGTGGCCTGGTGAGCTGCCTGCCGGAGTCATCGACTACGCCGCCGAGGTGCGCTCCCATGGCGACGTCTTTATGGCGCACACGGACCCTTCGGCGGCCGGCTGTGCCATTCGGGCTGGCGGAGGCCAGCGGCACATCCACGAAAGCCTGATCACTGGTTTTGCGGCGCCGCATGAGGAAGGCGTCAGGCTTCTGGTCCCGGCCTCTGAAGGGCTGGAGCCGGCGCTGGCGAACTCACTCGGCGCGTGGCACAACGGTGGTTCAGTGGTGCTGGCTCACGCCGATGTGGAACTGACGGACAAGCTGCTGGCCGCGGAACGCATCCACGGCAAGTAGCTTTCCCTGCACAGCCGGGTTAGGACTGCTGCCGGCGGCTTTCCGGTGAGTCTGCCTCCGGCTGTTCCCCGTGCTGGGCGACGGCAGCAGCGGCAGCTGCCTTCTCACGATGGTGCCGTTCGATGAGCTCATGGTCGTGGGAGAACTCCGGCTCCTGATCCAGTTCTTCGTTGAAGACCCAGAACCGGTAAGCGAAGAAGCGGAAGATGGTGCCCAGGACCAGGCCCACGACACTGCCGGCAATAAAGAGCGAGGGCTTGTCGTTCAGGTCCAGGATGTATTTCGCGAACCAGACGCAGCCTGAGGCGATCAGCAGTCCCACCAGGTTCATGACCGCGAACAGCGCGGCCTCACGGGCCACATTGGCCTGCTTGCGGTGTCTGAACGTCCAGTAACGGTTGGCAACCCACGAGAAGATGCTTGCCACAATGGTTGCCACCGCTTTGGCCCAGACCTCGCTGCCGTGCATCGGTCCGGTGAACAGCCAGATGAAGATGGCCGAGTCAATGACGAAGGCCACACCGCCCACGGCTCCGAACTTGGCCACTTCACGCCAAAATAGCGAGGCGAGCCCCCGGATACGATCTGCAAGTGCGCTAAACATGACCCTCCATGGCCGTCAGTTCATTGGGCCACACGGCCAGAGGTCTATTTTAGACCCGAAATCGGTGAACCCGCCCCACGCGGAGTGAAGGGTGATCGCGGAAATACCCGAAAAGCGGGCCCTTCAACGTCCCAAAGCCCGGATCCGGTGAGCTTTCTGTAGGCTGGCATATGTGACTTTTCCAGTAATCGGCGTAGTTGGCGGCGGCCAACTCGCGCGCATGATGGCCCCGGCCGCTACCGCCCTTGGCTTTGAACTCCGTGTCCTGGCTGAGGCTGAGGACGGTTCAGCCGTGTCTGCTGTGTCCACTTCGCCGGTGGGTGACTACAAGGACCTCCAGACTCTCCTCGACTTCGCGGACGGCCTGGATGTTATGACGTTCGACCACGAACACGTCCCCACGGACCACCTCCGCGCGCTTTTGGACGCTGGCGTGAATGTCCAGCCTGGTCCGGACGCCCTGGTTAATGCCCAGGACAAACTGGTGATGAGGGCTGCCATCGACAGCCTTGGGCTCCCAAACCCCATCTGGGCTGCTGTCGCTGACGTCGCCGCGCTCGTGGACTTCGGCGAAGAAACGGGTTGGCCGGTTGTCCTCAAGATGCCCCGCGGCGGCTACGACGGAAAGGGCGTGCGGATCATCGACTCCGCCGAGGCCGCCGAAGAGGCTGCTCCGTGGTTCGAGGCCATGAGCCCGCTCCTCGCCGAAGCCAAAGTTGAGTTCAGCCGCGAACTGTCCGCGCTGGTGGCGCGGACCCCGGGCGGCGAAGCGAGAGCCTGGCCGGTGGTGCACACTATCCAGGTGGACGGCGTCTGCGACGAAGTCATCGCCCCTGCCCTGGACATCCCCCTCGAGGTCGCCGCGGCTGCGGAAGACGCGGCACTGCGCGTCGCCACGGAACTGGGCGTCACCGGAGTCATGGCGGCGGAACTCTTTGAAACACCGGGCTCCGGCGTCGGCTTCCTGATCAACGAACTCGCCATGCGCCCCCACAACACCGGCCACTGGACCCAGGACGGTTCGGTTACCAGCCAGTTTGAGCAGCACCTGCGGGCGGTCCTGGACCTGCCGCTGGGTGCCACCGACATCCTGGGCCCGGTAGTGGTCATGAAAAACTTCCTGGGCGGCGACAACCAGGATCTGTTTTCCGCCTACCCGGCAGCCCTCGCCAGCGAGCCGGCCGCCAAGGTCCACTGCTACGGAAAATCAGTGCGGCCGGGACGCAAGATTGGCCATGTCAACCTCGTAGGGACCTCCACGGATGATGTGGACTCGGTCCGGCAACGCGCAACCCGGGTGGCGGCCATCATCCGCGACGGCCGGGTACCCACCGAAGAATCAGCACGGATTTCCGAGGAGAACGCATGACCACCGAAACCACCACCGGCACCGCCCCCCGTCCCATCGTTGGGCTGGTCATGGGCTCAGACTCGGATTGGCCGGTCATGGAGGCCGCCGCGGATGCATTGGCTGAGTTCGGCATCCCCTTTGAAGCAGATGTGGTCTCCGCACACCGGATGCCCGCCGAAATGATCCGGTACGGCCAGACCGCCCACGAACGCGGGCTGCGGGTCATCATCGCGGGCGCCGGCGGGGCTGCCCACCTTCCCGGCATGCTGGCAAGCGTGACTCCCTTGCCCGTTATTGGCGTCCCGGTCCCGCTGAAGACCCTGGACGGCATGGATTCCCTCCTCTCCATCGTGCAAATGCCGGCCGGCGTTCCCGTAGCCACCGTGTCCATCGCCGGTGCCCGGAACGCAGGCCTGCTAGCAGTCCGGATCCTCGCGTCGGGCACAGACGAACTGGCAGCCACGCTCCGCGCCGACCTCCTGGACTTCGCCCAGGAACTCAACGACGTCGCCACCCGCAAGGGAGCCAACCTCAGGCAGAAAGTCAGCGAAGTCTTCGCCGACGGCAATGGTGTTCTCCGGGGCAGCCGTTAAGGAACCGGACATGTCCAGAAGCGAACCGCAGCAGCCAGCCACCGGCAAGGTCATGACTGATCCCGTCCGGTATCCGACCAGCGCCTCAGCCCCCGTCCGGACCAAACGGGGCTTTGCCCTGGTCCTGATGACCCTTCTGGTGCCCGGCAGCGCCCAGATTGTGGCCGGCGACCGCAAGCTCGGCCGGACTGCCCTGCGCGTCACCCTGACCGCCTGGGCTTTGCTGGCCTTCACCCTGCTGGTGCTGGCCGTGAACCGGTCGCTCCTGATCAACATCCTCACCAATCAGTTTGCCTCGCTGGTGATCATCCTCGTCCTGGTGGCCCTGGCGCTCGGATGGGCGTTCCTGTTCATCAACACCCTCCGGCTGATCCGCCCGGTCCTCCTCGCACCGGCGGCGCGTCCCGCCGTCGGCATTGCCCTGGTCCTTGCCCTGGTTCTGAGCAGCGGCACGCTTGGGTATGCCGCGTACCTGCTGAACGTGGGCCGCAACGCCATTGGCAATATCTTCGCGGGGGGACCAACGATCGATCCCGTGGACGGCCGCTACAACTTCCTGATGATGGGTGGTGACGCCGGCGATGACCGCACTGGCCGTCGCCCGGACAGCCTCTCCGTGCTCAGCGTCGACGCCAAGAGCGGCCAGACCGCCATCATCTCGGTACCCCGCAACCTCCAGAACGCCCAGTTCAGCGAGGACTCCCCCATGCGGAAGATCTACCCGGACGGTTACGACTGCGGCGATGTGTGCCTGATCAATGCCATCAACACCGAGGTGACGAACGACTACGCCGACCTCTACCCGGGTGTAGACGACCCCGGCGCGCAGGCGACTCTCGAGGCAGTCTCAGGAACGCTGGGCATTACTGTCCAGGCGTACGTCCTGGTGGATATGGCAGGCTTCGCCAAACTCATTGACGCGATGGGCGGCATCAAAATCAAAGCCGGCGGCTGGGTCCCGATGAGCGGTTACTTCGACGAGGTTACGCGCACCCATGGCATGCCGTTGGGCTGGATTCCTGCCGGTGAACAAACACTCGATGGCGAGCACGCCCTTTGGTACGGCCGGTCCCGCGAATACGTCGACGACTATTCCCGGATCCAGCGTCAGCAGTGTGTCCAGCAGGCCATGCTGAAGCAGCTGGACCCTGCCACGCTGCTGTCCAAATTCGAGGACATCGCCAGCGCAGGCACCAAGGTTGTGGAGTCCAACATTTCCTCGTCCCAGCTGGGCAGCTTTGTGGATCTCGCCATGAAGGCCAAGGGGCAGGAGGTCAAGCGGCTCACCATCGGCCCGCCCGACTTCGACGCGTCCTTCTCCACGGTGCCTGACTTTGACATCATCCACGCCAAGGTGGACCAGCTGCTGGCATCAGCTTCGGGCCCACAGGCTGCCGCACCCGTTGACAGCATGGTGCAGGCATCAAGCGTCGGCGGAGGCCTGCAGGCGTCCTCGCCATTGCGGCCGGCTGCCGGCCTGCCAGCCGGGTTGTCCGCGCAGCAAACCCCGCCGCCGTCGTCGGACTTCACCCCTGTGACTACAACGCCCGACGGCGAACCGATCACCGAGGAACTGCTGAACCAGCTCAAGCGCGAGGGTGACGAGGAAGCTATCCGCCAACTCGTGGCCACCAACGGACAGTGCGCGCCGCAGTAGGCTCCCGCTGCCGTCCTGACTGCATAGAACCCTGACTGCGTAGAACCCCCGAACCGAAAACCAAGAACGGACACTGGCTGTGTACGAAATTGAGAACGTCCTCCGCGACTACGCTTGGGGATCCACCACCGCCATCGCCGGGCTGCTGGGACGGCCCGAGTCCGGCGGGCCGGAAGCCGAACTCTGGATCGGCGCCCACCCCGGCGCCCCCTCGATGGCCCGCCGGGTGGACGGCTCCGTGGCACCGCTGGATGCCTTGATTGCCGAAGATCCGGAACACTTCCTGGGCAGCGAATCTGTGGCCGAGTTTGGCCCGCGGCTCCCGTTCCTCACCAAGATCCTTGCCGCCGCGCTGCCGTTGTCCCTCCAGGTCCATCCCAGCATCGAACAGGCCAAAGCGGGATTCGCCCGGGAGAATGCTGAAGGCATTGCGCCCGATGCCGCGCACCGCAACTACCGCGATGACAACCACAAGCCCGAAATGATCTTTGCGCTGACGCCGTTCGAAGCGTTGTGCGGGTTCCGGGCGCCGGCTGCAACCCGGAAGATTCTGCTCCACCTTGCCGCCTGCTTCGACCTGGTGGAATCCGGGGTCCCGCCCCTGCTCGTGCAGCTGCTTGAGGTCCTGGAGAACCCGGACGAGGGCGCCGGCCTCAGGAGCGCCTTCGAGCGCCTGATCACGGGTGGCGAAGACGTCTCCCACACCACAGCCATGGTGGCCGCGGCTCTGATCTCCGGCGCTCCGCTGGCACCGTACCAAGCGGAACTGTCCACGGTCATCAGCCTCAACGAGAAGTACCCGGGTGATCCCGGCGTGCTGATTTCGCTGCTGCTGAACAGGATTTCGCTTGCCCCCGGCGAGGCCGTCTACCTCCCCGCGGGCAACGTGCACGCATACCTGCACGGCTTGGGTGTTGAAGTCATGGCGTCCTCGGACAACGTGCTCCGCGGCGGGCTGACGCCGAAGTACATCGATGTGCCCGAGTTGCTGCGGACCATCGAATTCCAGCCGGTGGCCGTGCCCATGCTCACGCCGGAATTCTCCGGCCTTGGCCAGGAGCTCTACCAGCCGCCCTTCCGGGAGTTCCAGCTTCAGCGGATCGAACTGGCACCCGGCGCGGAGCCGGTGCCGCTGGCCCAGGCGGGTGCCGTCGTCGTTATTGTTGTTGCCGGATCGGTGTATCTCGATTCGCCCAAGGGCGACCTGCAGCTGGCCCGCGGGGGCAGCGCTTTCCTTCCCGCCGCGGAAGCACCGGTCAATGTCCACCCGGTGGCCGGTGCCGAGTCCCCTGCCGTTGCCTTCGCCGTGACCACATCCCTGAAGGCCTGAGCCGTGGAATTCTTCCTGCAGACGCCTGCCTGGGCAGATGTCCAGTCGTCGCTGGGCCGCACAGTCCATCAGCAGTCCGGCCCGGGCTGGAGCTTCCTGGCCGTCGAGGAGAAAAACCCGGCCGGAAAGGTCCTCTACGCCCCCTATGGGCCGGTGGCATCCTCCGCGGAGGCGTTCGACGGCGCCCTGGCCGCCCTGGTGGCAACGGCCAGATCGTGCGGCGCCGTGTTTGTCCGGATTGAGCCGGTGTCCGCCGGGCTTGAGATGCCGGCTGCCGCAGAGCTCAGCCGGCGCGGCCTGCAGCCGGCACCCGTGAACCAGCAGCCTGAACTCAGCTGGATCGTGGACCTCGAGGGCGACTTCAAGGACGTCCTGGCCGCGATGAAACCCGTGAACCGGAACCTCTACCGGAACATCCACAAGAAGGGCGTCACCTTCCGGGCGTCACAGGACCCGGATGACATCAGGATCCTGCTTAACTTCCTGCACATGACATCCCGGCGGAACGGATTCAAGCCGCAGAGCGACGCGTACCTGACGCAGGTGGCGGCCTCCCTCATGCCGGCAGGCGCTGCGACGCTGTTCATCGCCGAACTGCACGGCGGTCCCATCGCAGCGGCCTTGGCCTACGATTCCGCGGATACCCGGACCTACGCCCACGCAGCCTTGGATGACACTCACCGCAAGCTCAGCGCGGGCATCCCGCTCCTGGTGACCCTGATGGCGGACGCCAAGGACCGCGGCCTGAAACACGTGGACCTGTGGGGTGTCGCGCCCGCGGACCAGCCCGACCACAAATGGGCAGGTTTCACCGCGTTCAAGAAGTCCTTCGGCGGCCGCGAGGTGGAGTACCCGGGCACCTGGGACCTCCCCGTTCAAAAGCTCCGGTACAACGCGTACCAGCTGGCCCGCAAGCTGCGCGACAAGCTTCGCGCCCTCCGCTCCCGCTCCGCGCGCCCGGCGCGAACGGACACTTAAGCCCCCCACCCCGCTCTGTCCAGGGCCGCAAGTGTCCTTTCGCGCATTCGACCGGACAAAGCCTGTGGATAACGGCTTTGCCACCGCCAGAGGTGTGCACACTGAAGCATGGGCCTCGCACCGCTCCCTGAGGAGCTACTCACCGGATCGTTTACGTCGGCCGCCGCGGCGGCTTTCGGGGTGTCGCGCAAGCGGCAGCGGCAGCCCGACGTCGTTATTCCCTCCAGGGGGTATACGCATCCCTCTGGAGAGCGGCGCCGGTGCCGCGGCCAACCTCCGGGCGTACACTGCGCTGGACGAAACGTCGGTGCTCACGCATCACTCGGGCGGCAGAATATGGGAGTTAGGGCTGCCGCCGTGGCTACAGGAAGACAGGCGGATCCACGTGGCTCGGGAGCGGGAAGGCAGCAGACCCCGGCGCCAGAACGTCGTAGGCCACCGGATGACGTTCAAACCGGGCGAAGTGGTGATGCACGACGGCGTCCGCGTCACTCGGATGCCCGGCAGGTGCGGCTCGACAACAAACGCCGGGCCGTCACTGAACGGCTCTGCTGGACGCAAGTCAGGGTTTTCAAGGAGGACCTTGAGGGAGACAAACCCTTCGTCATCGAGCTGGTGAAGGCCGCCGTGCAATCCCGCCATCCGGCCGGGGACGTCCAGAATGGCTACCGGGGCAAGGCACATGCGCGAACGGACACTTGAGGCCCACAGTTCCTGGGCCTCAAGTGTCCGTTCGCGCAGGAGTACGCGGGGTGAAGAACCTGCTAGTTCTTGCGGGCGTAGCCTTCCCACTTGCTGGCCTGGTGCTCGCCGTCGACAAAGCGGATGGTGCCGGACTTGGAACGCATCACGATGGACTGCGTGAGGACCTTGTCCTTGGAGTAGCGGACGCCCTTGAGGAGGTCGCCGTCGGTGATGCCCGTGGCCGCGAAGTAGCAGTTGTCGCTGGACACGAGGTCATTGGTGGACAGCACGCGGTCCAGGTCGTGGCCGGCGTCGATCGCCTTCTGCTTCTCGTCGTCGCTGGTGGGCCACAGCCGGCCCTGGATAACGCCGCCGAGCGACTTGATGGCGCAGGCTGCAACGATGCCTTCCGGCGTGCCGCCGATGCCCATGAGGGCGTCGACGCCGGTGCCGGAGCGGGCTGCGGCAATGGCGCCGGCAACGTCGCCGTCCATGATGAACTTGGTGCGCGCACCGGCTTCGCGGATCTCTTCGACCAGGGGGCGGTGGCGGTCGCGGTCAAGGATCATGACGTTGAGCTGGTTGACCTTCACGCCCTTCGCCTTGGCGATCAGGTGCAGGTTCTGCTTGACCGGCAGGCGGAGGTCCACCATGTCGGCGGCTTCCGGGCCGGTGACGAGCTTCTCCATGTAGAACACGGCGGACGGATCGAACATGGAGCCGCGCTCCGCCACGGCGAGGACTGCCAGGGCGTTGTTGATGCCCAGGGCCGTCAGGCGGGTGCCGTCGATCGGGTCCACGGCAACGTCGCACTCAGGACCGGTGCCGTCGCCAACATGTTCGCCGTTGAACAGCATGGGGGCTTCGTCTTTTTCGCCTTCGCCGATGACCACAACGCCGTTGAAGTGGACCGTGTGAAGGAAGGAGCGCATGGCGTCAACGGCCGCGCCGTCGGCTTTGTTCTTGTCGCCGAAGCCAACCCAGTGGCCGCCGGCGATGGCCGCGGCCTCGGTGACGCGGACAAGTTCAAGGGCGAGGTTGCGGTCTGGCTCGTCGATGCCCACAGCCAGGGAGGGGGAAATCGTGGAGTACTGCTGGGTCATAGGCGCTGGTGACACGTGAACCTCTTCTTCGAGTGGCGATCATTGGACCCGCTCGGCCGGGTTCAGCCGGTGCGGTGATTCCTCTGGTACTGATCATAGTCGTGGCAGCGCCTCCGGGGTGTGGCATGACGCAGTCCTGCAACATGGACCTTGAGCCTCCCACACTCCCCCGACTGTGAGTTGCGCGTAAACATGGGCGACTATAGAGGGGTGAGTGAAATGCAGGAAAAAACCAGCCCCGGGCCCGACCCCTCCGACTCCGGAGCTAAAGGCGACAGCGCCGGCACGGCCGACGCAGCCCCTGTCCGCCCAGTAATCCCGGCCGCCGCGGCGAAGCGCGCCAATGCCTCCGTGATCGGCATGATCGTTGCCCTGGTGGTCAGCATCGCCGCCTTCCTGCCCATCATCCTGATGAACCCCCTCCCCAAGAGCGACGGATTCCGCCCGAACATCGACGTCGGCGCGGTGGCCCGGAACGCCACGGATGTGGCGGGATTCACACCCGTAACACCGGACACCGGCAAGTCGTTCAGGTCCAACTACGCCCGATGGGAGTCGGGCAGCGGCAGCGGCGTTCCCACGTGGGAAGTTGGCTACCTGACACCGAACGAGTCCTTCATCGGCCTGGTCCAGACCCGCCAGTCCAACCCCACCTGGCTCGTCCAGCAGACCAAGAGCGCTCCCGTGACGGGAACGCGTGCGGCGGGCGGACAGGACTGGGAGCTGCGTGACACCGGCAAAGGCGAGAAGAGCATGGTGCTGAATTACCGCGGAACCACCGTTGTCCTGACGGGAAGCGCCCAGCTGGACGAATTCGCCGAACTCGCCACCGCCGTCGTGCAGTCCATGGACGCCAACCCGGCCGTCACAGTTTCACCGTCAGCCAGCACCGCCCCGTAAAGTAAGCCCGTGGCTACCTACCTGACCCCCGCCCTTGCCTGGCGCCGCATGCGCGAAGGCAACGAACGCTTTGTTGCCGGCGAATCGTCCCACCCGAACCAGGACGCGTCCCGCCGGTCGTCGCTGGTGGAAAACCAGCACCCGTTTGCCGTGATCTTCGGCTGCTCGGACTCCCGGCTCGCCGCGGAGATTATCTTCGACCTCGGCCTGGGGGACGCCTTCGTGGTGCGCACCGCGGGCCAGGTGATTGACGACGCCGTCCTGGGCTCCCTCGAGTACAGCATCAGTGTGCTGGGGGTGCCGCTGATCGTGGTGCTGGGGCATGACAGCTGCGGCGCCGTCAGTGCCACCAAGTCCGCAGTGGACACAGGCAACATGCCGGTGGGCTTTATGCGGGACCTGGTGGAGCGCATCACGCCTTCTGTCCTGACGTCCATGCGGAACGGCGAGCACGAGATCAACGACATGGTGGTGGAGCACGTCAAGCAGACATCCAAGCGCCTGGTGGACAGCTCCCGTGTGATTTCGGCCGCAATCGAGGACGGCCGCGCCGCGGTGATCGGCCTCTCCTACAGCCTCGCCGAGGGCCACGCCAACGTGGTTTCCGGGATCGGCGAGGTCTAGGCCCAGCCCGAATCATTGCCCGTAGCATGCGGTTCACGGTTTTAGTCCGGGCCCCCGATCGCCCTAAGCTAGCCCCATGACTTCCACTGAAGAATTCCGCATTGAACACGACACGATGGGCGAAGTCCGCGTCCCCGTGAACGCCCTGTACCGTGCACAGACGCAGCGTGCAGTTGAAAACTTCCCCATCTCCGGCAAGACCCTGGAACGCGCGCACATCGAGGCGCTGGCCCGGGTCAAGAAGGCTGCCGCGCAGGCCAACGCAGAACTTGGGGTGCTCGACGGCGAGCTGGCCAAGGCGATCGCTGCGGCTGCCGATGAGGTAGCTGCCGGCAAGTACGACGGCGACTTCCCCATCGACGTCTTCCAGACCGGTTCCGGCACGTCCTCGAACATGAACATGAACGAGGTCCTCGCCGAGCTGGCCACGCGTGCCCTCAAAGCCGCCGGGAGTGACAAAGTTGTCCACCCGAACGACCACGTCAACGCCTCACAGTCCTCCAACGACGTCTTCCCCACCTCGGTCCACGTCGCCGCCACCTCGGCCCTGATCAACGACCTCATCCCGGCGCTCGGCTACCTGGCCGAGTCGCTGGAGCGCAAGGCCGTGGAGTTCAAGGACGTCGTCAAGTCCGGCCGCACCCACCTCATGGACGCCACCCCGGTGACGCTCGGCCAGGAGTTCGGCGGCTACGCAGCCCAGGTCCGCTACGGCATCGAGCGCATCAACGCCGCCCTCCCCCGTGTTGCCGAAGTTCCGCTCGGCGGCACCGCGGTGGGCACCGGAATCAACACCCCTGCCGGCTTCCCGGAACGCGTCATCGAACTGCTCGCCACGGACACCGGCCTGCCGCTGACCGAGGCCCGCGACCACTTCGAGGCCCAGGCCAACCGCGACGGCCTCATCGAAGGCTCAAGCCAGCTGCGCAACATCGCGATCTCCTTCATGAAGATCAACAATGACCTCCGCTGGATGGGCTCCGGCCCCAACACCGGCCTCGGCGAAATCGCCATCCCGGACCTGCAGCCGGGCTCCTCGATCATGCCGGGCAAGGTTAACCCGGTCATCTGCGAGGCGTCCATCATGGTCTGCGCCCAGGTCATCGGCAACGACACCGCCATCGCCTGGTCCGGCACCAACGGCGCCTTCGAGCTCAACGTCGGCATCCCCGTGATGGCCGCCAACCTGCTCGAGTCCATCCGCCTGCTGGCCAACACCAGCCGCGTCATGGCGGACAAGATGATCGACGGCATCACCGCCAACGTGGAGCGCGCCCGCTTCCTGGCCGAGGCCTCCCCCTCGATCGTGACTCCGCTGAACAAGTACATCGGCTACGAGAACGCCGCGAAGATCGCCAAGAAGGCCGTGGCCGAGGGCCTCACCATCCGTGAGACCGTCGTCGCCATGGGCTTCCTGGAGCGCGGCGAAGTCACCGAAGAGCAGTTGGACACCGCGCTGGACGTAATGTCCATGACGCGCCCGCCGCACAAGGCGTAAATAAAGTACGACGGCGGCCGCCCACCTTCATCACGAAGGCGGGCGGCCGCCGTCGTTCTTTAAGCGGGCAGAAGCCCAAGTTTGCACTATCATAAAATGAGTGCAAAACTTTACTTTGTGAATGATAGTGCAGAAATCGAAGGCAGCCTCCGCGAGCGCAAGCGCGCCGCAACGCGGGCCGCGATTACCGGTGTCGCCCGGAAACTGACGGCGGAGCGGGGCCTGAACGGATACACCGTTGAGGAAGTCTGCGAGCTGGCCGACATCTCCCGCCGCACGTTCTTCAACTACTTCCCCACCAAGGAAGACGCCATCCTCGGCCACGTGGACGATGAAATCCCGCAGGACGTCATCGAAGGCTTCATCGCCGGCGGCGCGTCGTCCCCGTCCGGCGAGATCTCCCACACCCTGTTCCAGGACCTGATCGGCCTCTCGCTCAAACTGTCCGAAAACATGGCAGCCTCCGAAGAGGAAACCCGCCAGCTGATCGGCGTCATCAAAAAGGAACCGCAGCTGATGCTCCGCATCATCGGCGCCACCGGGGAACGCGAGGCCGAGTTCGCCCGCGTCCTCGCCGCCCGCGAGGGCGTTGAGCCGGACCATCCCGTGGTCCAGATGGCCGTTGTCCTGCTCGGCAACATCGCGAGAAAGAGCAGCATGGCCTATTTCTCCGAGGGCAACAGGCGCCCCTACCAGGAGCTGCTGCTCGAAAACATCGCAGCGGCCCGCCAACTCTTCTCCCAGCACTTCGACGAACCCGTACCCGCAGAAGGACACTCATGACCACCGCTGCCAGCCCCAAGGCCGCAGCCGGCCCGCTGCTGCTGACCCAGAAACGCATCTGGATCATCTTTTCGGCGCTCATCGCCGGCATGCTGCTCTCCAGCCTCGACCAGACCATCGTCTCCACCGCCATGCCCACGATCGTTGGCAAGCTCGGCGGCGTCGAACACCAGGCGTGGATTACCACGGCCTACCTGCTGGCCACCACCATCGTGATGCCCATCTACGGCAAGTTCGGTGACGTCCTGGGCCGCCGGAACCTGTTCCTTGTAGCCATCGCCCTGTTTACCCTCGCCTCAGTGGGCTGCGCCCTGGCCACCGATTTCTGGGGCTTTGTCATCTTCCGCGCCATCCAGGGCCTGGGCGGCGGCGGCCTGATGATCCTCTCGCAGGCGATCATCGCGGACATCGTCCCGGCGAAGGACCGCGGCAAGTACATGGGTCCCCTGGGCGCCATCTTCGGCCTCTCCGCCGTGGCCGGCCCGCTGCTCGGCGGATTCTTCGTGGACCACATGACGTGGGAATGGGCTTTCTACATCAACATCCCCATCGGCATCGCCGCCTTCGTCACCGCCTGGTTCACGCTGACACTGCCTAACAAGAAGGCCGAAAAGCGGATCGATATCCTGGGCGTGATCCTGCTGTCCGCAGCCACCACCTGCCTGATCTTCTTCACCGACTTCGGCGGCAAGAAGGACGAAGGCTGGGATTCACCCCTGACATGGGCCTTCGGCGCCGGAATGCTCCTCTCCGCCGCGGCTTTCGTGATGGTGGAACGCCGCGCGGAGGATCCCATCATCCCGCTCAGCCTCTTCAAGAACCGGATCTTCGTCAACGCCACGGCCATCGGCTTTACCCTGGGCCTGGGCATGTTCGCCGCCATCGCCTTCGTCCCCACGTTCCTGCAGATGTCCTCCGGGACCTCTGCGGCTGAGTCCGGGCTTCTCATGCTGCCCATGATGGTTGGCCTGATGGGCATGGCTATCTATTCGGGCATCCGGATCTCCAAGACCGGCAAGTACAAGATGTTCCCCATCCTCGGCGCCGCCCTGACGATAGCGGCGATGCTGTGGCTGACCACCCTGACCGCCGAAACGCCCATCTGGGTCATCTGCGTCCAGTTGTTCGTGTTCGGCGCAGGACTGGGTTCGATCATGCAGGTCATCGTCCTGGTGGTGCAGAATTCTGTTCCCGCCGATCAGATCGGCACGGCAACCAGCACCAACAACTACTTCCGCGAAGTCGGCGCGTCCCTGGGCGTTGCAGTGTTCGGCGCGATTTTCACCAACCGGCTCTCGGAGTCACTGACCAGCGCGTTCACCGGCGCCGGAGCGTCCGCGGAACAGGCCTCACAGTCCACCAGCACCCTGGACCCGCAGGCATTGAGCCAGTTGCCGGACCAGCTGCGCGACGCAATCGTGAACGCCTACGCGGACTCCCTCGCCCCGGTCTTCTGGTATCTGGTACCGTTCATCGCCCTCGCGCTGATCCTGGCCATCACCCTGAAGCAGATCCCGCTCTCGGACACCGCCGGCATGGTGGCCCGGGGCGAGGCCATCGGCGCCGAGGAAGCAGAACGCCTGGAAGCAGAGCACCTGGCCCTGTTGGAGGACGGATCGGAGAAGGAGCCCGTTGCCGTCCCGGACGCCGCGGACAGCCTGAAGGACGACGACGGCGAGCTGGTCTCCCAGCGCCGCTGAACGGCGTCGCAAGGGGGCCGCAAGTGTCCTCTCGCGCTAAGCGGGCAGGAGCATGGCGGCAGCGGCGCCGGCGAGCATAAACGGGCCGAACGGGATGGAAGACTTCAAGGTGCCGCGGCGGGCCGCCAGCAGGGCCATGGACCAGAGGCCCCCCAGCAGGAAAGCCGCGAAGGTCCCGGCAAAAACGTGCCCCCAGCCGAGATAGCCAAGGTACATCCCCAGGACGCCGGCCAGCTTCACGTCGCCAAAGCCCATGCCGGGCGGGTAAACCATCCGCAGGACAAAATAGAAGGCCCACAGCACCGCGCCCCCGGCCAGGATGCGAAGCGCCGGGATCCCCAGTAGCTCGGCGGCAGCGTCGGGTGACCCCGCGAGTGCGGCAGGACCGGCGATCACGTGCACCAAGGCCGCCGCGAGCAACAGAACCCCCGCCACACCGTAGGACGGGAAGACAATCCGGTTGGGCAGCAGATGGTGGCGAACGTCAATCACCGTCAGCCGGGCCGCCATAACCAAAAAGTAGGCACATGCGGCCAGCACCAGCCAGAACGCCAGCGGGGTGGCGTCCCACAGTCCATCGAGTCGTCGGATCACCCCTCGGATGCTACTGGATTCGCGCGCCGCACCGCAGAGCCCACGCGTAAACTGTGGATATGTCGACATGGGACACCAGGCGCCGGCCGGATCCGGAGGGCAACGCCGCGGCTGCAGACCTGAGCACCATGTTCCGGAACCTTTGCCGGTCTTCCCCCTGGAAATGGCAGTCACTGCGCTTTGAATACTGGGATGAACCGTTTTCCGACGTCCCCGACCCGTCCGCTCCCCTGGTCCGCGCCTGGCTGCGCCGGCCCGGGGCGCTGCGCCTGGAAACCGCCGACCGGCTTGTCCTCCACAGCACCACCGGCATCAACGATTCCAAGGACGGGTTGTACGTCAGCGCCACCCGGAAGTCCTGGCTGCTGCCGCCCCACCTCGTAGCGCCCGTTTACGACGACGGCGGCCTGGTCAGGCGCCGGCCGGAGGCAGCATACGGCGAACCGGGCTTCGGGAACGGCCGTTTCTCGGCTGCCCTCGATCCCGTGGAACTCGCCGGGAACGCACCGGTCCCCATTGAGTTCCCGGGCACCAACGCCGTGGAGATCGATACCGTGCGCCGCGTGGATCACGATGGCCGGCCGGCGCTGGAGGCAACCGTGACGCCTACGGCGTCCTACCATCCAGCGGATCCCGCCGCTCCGCTCTGCCTGCCCGGCAGCAACCGGGTGCGGATCGACCTGGAAACCGGCGTCTGCGTGGCCAGCCAGTCAATGGAAGCGGCAACCCCGGATTACGGGCACTGGATCCGGATCCTCGCGGTGGACGAATACATGCTGGACGACCTGTTCGTGGCCGAGTCCATGAACCTTACGGACGTCCGCCGCCACATCAGCTGGGACATCCGCGCCTGATCACAGTCCTTCTCCGGCCATCACCGGCGTTTGACAGCTACCGTGGCCTGCCCTTGGGCTAGGCTTCCCTGATGACCGCGCTGACTTCCATCTGGCCCCTCTTCGGCCTTGAGTTGACCACACCCCGGCTG
>NZ_JAKFFD010000004.1:0-7135 GCF_036675385.1 Pseudarthrobacter sp.
AGGCCGCAGACGGGGAACCCGAGAGCGGGCATGACGTCTGGGGCGCCATCACGCTCGCGGGCGGCATGCTGGGGCTGGTGTACACGCTGGTAGCGGCGCCGGGGAACGGCTGGGGATCTGTGGCAACTATCGCCGGATTCGTGGCCTCCACCGCAGTGCTGGCAGCGTTCGCCGTGATCGAAAACCGCGTCAAACACCCCCTGATCCGGTTCAGCATCCTCAGGGAAGGCTGGGTTGCCCGGGCCAACCTCAGTGCCGTGGGGCTGTTCGGTTCATACCTGAGTTTCCAGTTCATCCTGACGCTCTATCTGCAGTCCGCGCTGGGCTGGAGCCCCCTTGGCATGGCCCTGGCGCTGCTCCCGACCGGCCTGCTGGTTGCCTCGAGCGCACCCTTCGCGGACCGGCTGATCGAGAGATTCGGCGCCCCGCGGCTGATCCTGACCGGGCTGGCGGCGTTGACGCTCGGATACGTGCTGTTCCTTCGCGTGGGCACCTCGCCCAATTACGTGACCGACATTCTGCCGTCCGTCCTGCTGCTGGGCGTCGGTTTCGCCCTGGCCTTCCCGTCCATCAACGTCCAGGCCACTGCTGGCATCCGGGATTCCGAGCAAGGCCTGGCCGCAGGCCTGATCCAGACCAGCACCCAGGTTGGTGCCGCCCTGGTGCTGGCCGTCACCACGGCAATGGTGAGCGGTCACGGCAACGCGCCCGAGGCGGGTGCCGCCGTCGATGCCGCCGCGATGCTGGAACAGTACCGGCCGGGCCTGATCCTGAGCGCGGCGGTGGCCGTGGCTGCCCTCCTCGTTGCCGCGACGCCCAGGCTGTCGCTGGGCAAAGGCGAGAGTCGGAAGTGGAGTCCGACGAGCGCCTCTTGGACACACAATGAGCCTTGAGCAACCGAGAGCAGTTGAACCGGCCTAAGCCGCGCCGGGGCAACAGCCCTAAAGCTCGCCACGGCCCCAGGAATGCCGTTAGCGGATCCGCCCTGTTGCTATGCGGCAGGCAGCGGGCTGGCTTGAATGATGATGTTTTTCCCCCATAGGTCTTCCGTAAAACACGTGATCAGGACGAGACGGCCCGGCGCCTTGTCCCAGATCGCGCTGTCCTTCAGGGTGTCCTTGTACTCCGTGGTGACCCGATCGATTTTGTAGTGGACCGGTCCTTCTGCCGTGGTGACGGTCAATACATCACCAGGTTGTGACAGGGAACTGATGTTGTTGAATGGGGACGCCCGCCCCTCCCAGCTGTGCCCAACGATGTAGGTGGTGTTAGTGGACCAGGCGCCAGGGACCCCGTACGGCGTAAGCCAGTAGGCGTCCGCGGTGTGTGGAGGAACGATGGAACCGAGGCTCGTCTCCTGCTCAGTCGGAGACAACGGCAGGACGGCTTGATCCATCTCCACGGCCCCATACGTGATGTGCAATGGCGGTGAGCCAGTAGAGGACGCGTCGGCCTCCTCCAGTGCATTGTTAGGCGGGCTTGCGGCGAGGAAGGACTGCGGTGGGGCGGAAGTTTGCGGACTCGTTGTAACTGTCTGTGAAGACCCCCACCCCAAAAGCACTGCGGCCAGCGATACCGCACCAACAAGCGAGCGGACCACCGCCGCCCTGCCCACGGTCCTCGCCTTCCGCTTTCCAGCACGAGCGCGCCCGGCCGACGACGAACGCCCCACCAGGTGTGCCGGGCCCGGCGTGCGGAGGTGCCGGCCGCTTGGAACAGATCCCCGGCGCAAGCCTCTACTCCTGACTGCTCCGACGCCTACCGGCTACCGGCCTGACGGCAAATACGATTGCTGTGGTTACTGCAAGAGCGGCAGCGATTGCGCCGAAAACCGCCAGGCCTCCGTTTGACGGACTTACCGCCGTGTCAACGTTGGTGCCTTTATTCCTGCCCAACCCGCCCGTGTCGGCCAGTGGCACCGCCGATGCAGAGGGGGTGGATTCCGTCTCGTTAGCCCGCGGTGCGCTGGTGTCAGTTGCCGTCGATGAAGGGCTTTGGGTCGTCGTGGCAGAGGTTGTCGCAGCGGCGGTCTCTGTCGCTGTCGCAGCCGTTGTGGCAGTTGCAGTCGTTGTGGCGCAGGAGGGACTGGTAAACACGTTCGTATCCAGTGAGACCTGCCCGTTACGGGCCAGTGCCCGCCCCTCTACTGTTGCGCCAGTCTCGACAGTTATCGACGTGAGGGCAAGAATGGTCCCTTTGAAACTTGAGGCGGTGCCCAAAGTAGCTGAGCTGCCAACCTGCCAGAACACGTTGCAGGCTTGGGCGCTGTTGGTCAGGATGATACTGCTGGCCGAAGCGGTGATTAGCGTCGAAGCTGCTTGGAAGACAAATACGGAGTTGGGATTGCCTTGGCCGTCAAGAGTGAGCTGCCCGCTGAGTCCCAACGAGGAAGTGGACCCGTAGACGCCTTCCGTCAGGGTCCTGCCCACCAGGTCGCCCGTAACGCTGGTAGTCAACGGTTGGCCTGCGGCGTTGTTGTAGGCAATGGTCACGTCTGACTGCGCTTGCTGGGCCACTGCATCTGCTGCGTGGGTGGCTCCGGCCGAATTGCCTGGCGGAAACCCGGTGATCGCAGTCCCTGGGCTGACGCCCAGGTCCCTCTGGAGTGTAGTGGGACCGGTGTTGGTCACTGTGGTGCCGGCAAGCACGGAGTAGGAGGTGGCGGTGCCTAAATTGACCGGGGTGGCCGCGAAGGCCGGCACCTGCTGCAACAGTATGGCCGCGGTCAAGATAACAACGCCGGTTGCGCCGCCTGCTGCTGCTGTTCGACGGCGAAATACGCTCGAAGTGTGCTTATGCGACCCAAGATGCGCAGAATTGTGTTTCATGGCAGTCCCTTCCCCAGTAGGGCAAACGTTCTAAGACACTGCCCCACAAATTTGTAAGGGAGCTTACTAACGGACTCTACAGCCGAAACTGCGGCGGACCTAAGGCGTGCGTTGGCTGAAAACCAGCCCTCCGGGCGGCCCAGCAATTGCCGGCGAAGGCCTGGGCTCTATCCACGCAGGTCAGTGTCGAATGGTGCCGTTCCGGCCGATTTCCGACACCGCCATATTCGCCGAATAATTAATCGAATATTTGGATAAATGTCGGACGGATCAACAGCGAGCCCACATCATCGAGGATGTCTTGGAGGGCTCGCTGCAGCGAGCCCTGCGGAGACCGCCGCCGAAGGCGCCTCTCCCACCGAAGTGACGGAAGAGTCCAAGGAATAAGAGCACGTCAGCTCCACCGAAGCACCGGCTACTCTTCGATCTCGCCGCCGAACGCACGCAGGTTCTGGCGGAAGGTGAAGCCGGGGACTGTGCCCGCGCCGCGAGGTATTCCGCCAGGCGCGCCTGGCTACGGAAACGTGGTGCCCATGAGCATTTTCGCGGCCTGGGAGCGTTCACTTTCCCCGACCGGGACCTCCTCGCCAGGGTGCAGCCGCTTCCCGCAGGAATCGAGGCCTCGGTCTGGGACCTCCGCTCCGAGCCCGAGGGCATCGCGCTGGACGCCATCGACGCTACCCGCACCAGCCCCTTCGCCTGCCGAAGGCATAAAGTGCACGGCGGGCCCGGTATCCGATGCCTGCCGCAATGCTCCTCGAAGTGTGTCCCCCCGGCCTTCCCGCTGCTCTCTGGGCGCTCCCCTGTGATTGGGGCTATTAGCCCGCCTCTATCACTGGCTTCACGTCAGTCCTACACTGGTTTGCACCCAGCGGTTGCGTGTATGAGGGAGAAGATCATGGCGGTCATCGAGCAGGTGCGTGAAGGAATGCACGTCGTAGCGTCGGATGGGAAGAAGATCGGCAAGGTCGAGGCCCTGAAAATGGGTGATCCGGAGGCAGTGACGTCGGACGGCCAAACCGACCCCGAAACAGGAGGCCTCGTCAACACCGTGATCGATGGATTTGCTGCGACCTCCAATTTGCCCCGCCACACCGCAGAAAGGCTGCTGCGGGTCGGCTACGTGAAGGTCGACAGGTCCGGTTTGTTGACCGGCCACGCGTACTTCGCATCGGATGAGCTGGACCGCGTTGAGGGCGATACGTTGTGGCTCGTAGAGGGCGGGCGCTCGGATCAAGAGGAAAAGACAAAATAGCGTCCGCCGCGAAAGAACAGCGGACGACGGCGGGATGTCCCGCCGTCGGCCGCGGCTCTCTCAGGTTGGCTCAGTAAGCCTTAACCCGCTGTTCCACGATGAGATGGATGAGGGCAAAGACGCCGTCTTCATCGATGGCCGCAAGGGCGGCGTCCAGTGCGGCGGGAACGTCGCAGTCCTCGGTGACAGTGATCCCGAAACCGCCGAAAGCCCGGGCCATCAGGCCGAAGTCCGGGTTCTTCAGCTGGGTCCCGGACACGCGTGAGGGGTAGTGCCGCTCCTGGTGGGTGCGGATGGTGCCGTATTCCTGGTTGTCCATGACGATCACCAGCGGCGTGGCACCGTACTGGGCCGCGGTGGCCAGCTCCTGGCCGTTCATGAGGAACTCCCCGTCCCCTGCGATGGTGACCACGCGGCGCCCGGGTTCGGCAAGTGATGCCGCGATGGCCGAAGGCACCGAGTAGCCCATGGAGCCGTTACGGGCGCTGATCATGGAGGCGTAGCGGCGGGTGGGGAAGTAGCGGTGGGCCCAGTTGGTGTGCTCGCCCGCGCCGAACGTCACCAGGGAGTCCTCCGGCAGCCTGGGCACCAAGTTAGCCATCAAAGTGTCCATCCGTGCCTGCCCCGCTGCCGGCGCCGCCGCGGGTAGTGCGGCGAACCGCTCCTGCTCGCCCCGCATCCGGTCCGTCCACGCTTTCCATTCTTCCTTCACCGGCAGGTCGATGCCCGCCAGATCACGGACAAAGGCCTCGGGCTTGGCCAGAATCTGCCGTGAAACGGGCCCCGACCGGCCACGGAGTGAGGGGTCGGCTGCGACCAGGAAGTTCTTCTTGTTCCAGTCCTGCCGGCACACGAATCCGTCCGTGATCACGTCGCCCGGCACGGTCCCCACAAACACCAGCAGGTCCGTTTCCTCGAGCAGGTCGTACGTGGGACGGGGGCGGCCGTAGCCAATGGGGCCCACATAAGACGGGGAATCAAACGAGACCGTTCCCTGCGTCCGCCACTCAGCTGCCGCCGGGATGCGGTGCCGTTCCAGCCATCCCGTCAGCTGGTCCGCCGCGTCCTGCGTCCAGTCGTTGCCGCCGGTGACGAAAAGCGGCTTGCGTGACTCTGCCAGCGCAGCCTCCAGGGCGGCGGCGTCGGTGCTGCTCATGCCGCCGGCCGCCACGGGGATGGCGGGGTGCAGCGCCGGGTCGATCTGTTGCCGGATGATGTCCTCGGGCAGGCCCACCACGACCGGACCGGGCCGTCCGCTCATGGCGGCAAACATCGCCTCGGCCACGATCTCGGATGCCCGCTCCGCATGGTCAAGGACCATCACGCGCTTCGCGCCGGTATCGAACCAGGCCTTGATGTCGAACTCCTGGAACGCCTCCCGGTCCCGGTGCGCGAACGGGATCAGGCCGACGAACAGCAGCATAGGGGTGGAGTCCTGCCACGCGGTGTGCAGCCCCACATGCGCGTTGGCTGCGCCGGGCCCGCGGGTCACCATCGCTATGCCCGGGCGCTGGTGCATCTTCCCGTCGGCCTCGGCCATGTAGGAGGCGCCGCCCTCGTGCCGGCAGACGACCGTTTCAATCTCCGAGTGGTGCAGGCCGTCCAGGACGTCCAGGAAGCTTTCGCCGGGAACCACATAGGTGCGCTCCACACCGTGGGCCACCAGCGAATCAACAATCACGTGCCCGGCCGACTTCAGGGCGGGGCGGCTGCCTGCGTGGGACGCGTCCGGATGCCTGGCCTGCCCGGAACCTTGATCCGGGATTACGACGGCGGCGGTCAGGGTGTGGGATGCGGTCAGGGTTGCTTCGGTTTCCGTTGTCATGGGCTTTCTTTGGCTGTTTGGGCTGGTTTGGCGTTCGTAGTGGATGGTGCGGGCTTATCTGAAGGTCTCCGCCGGCAGGTTGGCGATGACGGGGGCTGTGCCGGTGAAGCCGTCGCGGGTTTCGGCGATTTCGCGGATCCGTTGGCGGCAGGCGTACCAGCCGAACACCATCAGCACGGAGGCGATGGCGGTGACGAGCATGGTGAGTGGGGAGTCGATGAAGACCATGACCAGGACGCTGGCGAGGAAGAGGAGGGAGAGGTAGCCGGTGTAGGGGGCGCCGAACATCCGGAACGACGGGCGCTTAAGCCAGCCTTTGTCGGCCCAGCGGTGGAGCTGGATCTGGCAGAGCACAATGGTTGCCCAGGTCATGACGATGCCCACGGAGGCCACGTTCAGGACGATCTCGAAGGCCTGTGCGGGCACGAGGTAGTTCAGCGGGACGCCGAGCAGGGACACTCCGGCGGTGATGGCGATGCCGCCGTAGGGGACGCCGGCTTTGTTCATCCGGCCGGCGAACTTCGGGGCCGAACCGTTCACGGACATCGAGCGGAGTATGCGTCCGGTGGAATATAGGCCGGCGTTGAGGGAGGAGAGCGCGGCGGTGAGGACCACGAGGTTCATGATGACGTCCACGCCCTGGATGCCGATGGATCCGAAGAATGTCACGAACGGGCTGACGCCCTTTTCGTAGGAGGTGTAGGGCAGCAGGAGGGCGAGGAGGATGACGGAGCCGACGTAGAAGACCGCGATGCGGAAGACCACGGAGTTGATGGCCTTGGGCATGATCTTTTCGGGGTTTTCGGTTTCGCCGGCGGCGGTGCCGACGAGTTCGATGGAGGCGTAGGCGAACAGGACGCCCTGCATGAGGATGATCATGGGGAGCAGGCCGTTGGGGAAGATTCCGCCGTTGTCCGAGAGCAGGCTCAGGCCCACGGGCTGGCCGTCGACGGGGGTGCCGAAGATGACGAAGTAGGTGCCGACGACGAGGAAGACGACGAGGGCGGCGACCTTGATCAGGGCGAACCAGAATTCGAGTTCGCCGAAGACCTTGACGGAGACGAGGTTCAGGGCGAGGACCACGATGAGGGCGATCAGGGCCCAGGCCCACTGCGGGACCTCGGCCATCCAGGGGATGTAGTTGCCGAAGAAGTTCATGTACAGGGCGGCGGCGGTGATGTCCACGATGGTGGTGGTGGCCCAGTTGATCCAGTAGAACCAGCCGGA
>NZ_JAKFFD010000163.1:0-7130 GCF_036675385.1 Pseudarthrobacter sp.
GGGTCGATGCCCAGCGTGGATTCGGACAGAGCCGCCCGCGAACTGGTGGCAACCCAGGACGATAACCCCATGCTGGACATGGACACGCTGCCCTTCGGCGCCAGCTATGAGGCCGCCAAAGCGGCACACGCGGCACCTGAAAAGTAGCGCGGGGAGTACGACGGCGGCGCCCGGGTTGGGTGCCGCCGGTCGCCTCAGGTGTACATGAGTGAGCCGGGGGTGGTGAGCTTTTCGCCGGTTTCCAGCCAGGTCTTGAGGCCGGAGAGGATCATCGGCCAGCCGCCGTAGAGCTGGTCGTTGGCACCTTCGCGGAGCTGGTCGTGGGTGACGGTGAGGTGGCAGGAATCGCCCACGGGTTCGATCTCCCAGGTGATGCGTGAGGTGCCTTCGGCCTTCACGTCCTCGCCCCAAAGCGCAGTCATGGTCTGAACGAGGCGGCGTGGGGGATCGACTTCGATGTTTTCGCCTTCGCCCAGGAGCGCGCCGTCGGCCTTCGGGTTGCCCATCTCGAAGCGGCTGCCCGTGGTCCAGTCCGATTTGATGCTGTTGCCGAACTGGTACTTGCTGCGGATATCGCTGTCCGTGATGGCTTCCCAGAGCCGCTCCGGAGTGGTCTTGATGTAGATTTCGAAGATCTTTTCCATGGGACTTTCCAATCTGGTTTTGAGGTCGCTGAGTGCAGCGGCCCATGGTTGTGCATACTTGCTGACCCAGCGGTCGTGGACCAGGCGGATGGGCACCGGATTGAGGAAATGGAGTTTCTCGCGACCCCGACGGCGGGTGACCACCAGGCCGGCTTCCTCCAGCAGCTTGAGGTGCTTCATGACCCCATAACGGGTCATCTCGAAGCGGGCCTCGAGTGCATGGAGGGTCTGCCCGTCCTCCCGGAAGAGCTCATCGAGCAGGTCCCGGCGGGTGGGGTCGGCGAGGGCCTTGAATACGGCGTCCACAGTTCAAGGATAGGTGACCATTTAGTCACATGTCAACGGGTTTTGGATGCCGTTCCCACGAAGACCTGACCCCGGGAGATGCGTTTCAGTGGGCGCGCTCAGGTGGGACGATGAATCCGTGGATCAATTCTTTGACTTCCTTCGCCACTACTGGTGGCTCGTCTTCCCTCTCAGCGGAATGGCCGGAGGGTGGGTAAGGCAGTGGTCCAAGGCCAGCGAACGCCGGCACCGTCGCCGTCTGGAGCTGTACAAGCTCAAGAACCAGGCGGTGCAGGCGGAACAAGCCAGCCAGGCCCAGGTCGCTGCCCTGATGGCAGCGCACGACGCCGTGAACCGGCGGTGGCTGGACTACGAGCTTGACGTGGGAAAACTCATCGACTTTCCCGTCATGACGGACGTGCGCGAACCTCTCACCGTCGCCTTCCTTCGGGCCAAGCGCGAGGCGGACGGTTTGCGGCCGGCCAAGCCGGAGGAGATTACGACGGCGGCCCGGCTGGCGGAATACCGGGCGGCCGTGCATAGCTTCGAGCTGGCGTTCGACGTTGCCGAGCGGGAAGCCAAGCGGATCAAGGACAGCAACTCACGGGGCCCGAACGCCAGCGGCTGGCAACGGCCAGGAAGCTGCTCAACATCGCCTCGGACAACGCGGCGACACCTGCCGAACGGCAGACCGCGTACAAGCGCGCCCGGCGCGAGCTGGACGGTCTCATCGTCCTGCCCGAGGCCACGGTGGCTGCGCTGGAAGTAAAGATTGCCGGCGAACTGAACGCACCACACGCCCCGGAGTAAGGGAGTGCGACGGCGGTACCAGGGTTGGTTGCGGGCGCCATCCGGCTGACGTGCGCCCAGGTAGCAACTAACCATTGACTACGGGTTCCAGCGGTCTAGCATGAGGCGCATCAGGACATTTCAAGGAGGAGATGTGTGATGTCACGCGCAGAAGTAGAGCAGCTTGACGACCGCGGAATGGCGGCCTGGGACCAGCACGATACGGCGGCGTTCGCCGAACTGCTGGCCGATGATTTCACCTTTACGGATGTAATGGCCCCCGAGCCGTTCCGCACGCGGGAGCAGGTCCGGGCCTACATGGACACCTGGTTCATGGCGTTTCCGGATATGCGCGTCAGGACCACCCGGCGGGTGGTCAGTGATGACGAGGTGGCGGCGGAAGTGGAGTTCACCGGCACGAACACCGGGCCGATGCGGATGGGGGACCAGGAAATTCCGGCCACGGGCAAATCCGTAGTGGGAACAGGAACCTATTTCGTCTCTGTCACCGACGGAAAGATCACCTCGTTCCGCGCCCACCCGGATGTTGCCTCACTGATGGGGCAGCTTGGGCTGATGCCCGGGATGTGACCGGGGCACGAGGCTGGCCAGCGCCGGCGCCCAGGGGGTGGTGAGCGGAGAAAGTACGACGGCGGCGTCCTGGTTGGGTGGCGCCCGTCGCCTGCAAAAGAACGTCGGGGCAGTCCTCTACCCCGACGTTCTTCGCGTTGTGTCCGTGGGGCTACTTCGCGCTGGCAGTTCCTGAGCACGATGCCATGGCAGCCGTGCCGGAGCCGCTGTTCTTGGAGACGCTTGCACCGTCAACCAGGATTTCGCACGTAACCGAAGTGGCAGCACTGAAGTCACCCGTAACGCTCAGAGTGCTAAAGCTGAGCCCCGTTGCCGTGATTTCCTTCTTCCAGTCCGCCGCAATGTCCTCGTTTGATGATCCATCACCATTCCAGTAGCTGACCTTGGCAGGACCTGACGTGGTGACGACGTACTCGATCTTGTGTTCCTTGTTCAGAGCCTCGCTGACGCCGTTCGCGGCGGCGGCAACGATCGCCGTGACAATGATGGCCACGATGATCGAAATCGCGCCCAAGACCAGGCCAGTAATGGAAGTGCCCTTCTTGGTGAATTTGCGCGTCAGACCGATACCGCCAAAAATCAGTGCGAGCGGGCCCAAAATGAACGCGACGAATCCCAGAATGGGAATGATTGAAAAGACGATGGCAACGATGCCGAGAACCAATGCCGTGGTTCCGAATCCGTTACCCTTCAGGGGCTGGTTGTAATTCGGGTCCACGGGAACTTGGGCAACGGGTGGGGAATACGGTTCAGTCATGACTTTCCTTTGTTTGATGCGATGCGGGTGATGCCGCCGTCGACAAATTCAGGAGGGTTGACAGGTGAATGCTCGTTCCCCCCAAGCAACGGCGATCTCAGTGTATGTAAATGTAGAGCCAAGCTCTGACACTTTGGGGTACCAAACTGAATTGTGTCGATTTGGCCTGTGGTGACGACCAAACAGGCGCGCGAGTTCACTGAGGTCCAACCGTGAAGAAATTGCGTGGCCAGCTTTTACACCTAGAAAGGGCGGTCCGGGATATGCTCCGGGAACGGGCCGAAATGGGGGCTCATTTCTGCTGAGGTCCAGGGGGAAGTTTGAAAATCTACAACTCGCCGAAAAATTGGCCGTCGCCGCCTCAGGGCTGGCAACCGCACGAGAACTGGCACCCAGATCCGGCATGGGGTCCAGCTCCTCCAGGGCATGAATTCTGGATTGATGTTCCGGGAACGAGCTCGTCCCCGGAACCGCGTGGGAAGACGTTGACAACTACCGCGTTGGTGCTTGCCGCTGTTGCGATCGTCTTGTGTTGGATTCCGATTCTCAATATCTTGAGTTTCTTCTTGGGTCTCGCTGCCGTGGTCATGGCAGTCATTGCCTTGGTGGGCGCGCGACGTACCGGAACTTCCGTGCAAGGCATGACCATAGCCGCCCTCGCAATCGGAGGAATATCCCTGGTCGGCGTCATTGTGACGCTGTCGGCGTACTCGTCGGGGACCAAAGAAAATACCAACGCAAGCGCTGGCTTGAACACCACACAATCCGCCACTCCGTTCGCCAGCCCCACTCCGTCCACGGCTCCAAGCCCCGAGGCAACCGCTGCCATGGACGGGTCGGCAGCGAAGCCGCATCCCCTTGGGACGTCAGCCGTTGTAGGCAACGAATATCAAGTCGCGGTTCTTGGAGTGAAGCTCAACGCCACTGAAGAAGTCGTTTCCAACAACATGTTTAACGACCCCCCAGAAGGAACGTATGTCCTGGTCGACCTCACGGTGACCTACGCAGGGGCTGACGAGGGAACCCCATGGATCGACCTATCGCCGACCTTCGTAGGCACAGATGCCCGACAATACGATGCCGGCTCGTGCGGCGCCTCTTTGAAAAATGGGGCGATGCATGTACCGACGCTGGAAAAGGGCGGTCAGGCAAGTTATCAAGTCTGCATGGATGTGCCTGTAGGGGCGATAGAAGGAGGCAAGATTTTCATCCAGAAGAGTTTCTCCATGAATAGCAAAGCCAGGACCTACTGGGGGCTGAAGTAACGCTCTTGCGTAGGTTCGTGACCCAAGGCAACGATGCACCAGACTTAGGGGCGTGACGAACAAACCCCGTCCCGGCCTCGCGATCGCCGCGCTCAGCCTCGGCACCTCCCTGAACCCGCTGAACTCGTCCATGATCGCCGTCGCGCTGGTGGTTCTGCGGGAGGATTTCGCGCTCGACGTCGCCACCGTCACCTGGGTGATCACGTCGTTCTACCTCGCGTCCGCAGCCGGGCAGCCGCTCATGGGCAGGCTCGCGGACCGCTTCGGGCCGCGCCGCCTGTTCACGTTCGGGATGGCCCTGGTGGCGGTGACGTGTGCGCTGGCTCCGTTTGCGCCCAACTTCGCGCTGGTCTGTGTAGCCCGAGCGCTTATGGCGGTGGGGACGGCGACGGCGTACCCGTCCGCCGTCGTGATGGTCACCGAACTGAGCCGGCTGGCGAAGCTGCCGTCCACCCGACCGCTTGGCCGGATCCAGATGGCGAACACGTCCGCGGCCGCGGTGGGACCCGTCGTCGGCGGTTTGCTGGTGAGCCTGCTGGGCTGGCAGGCGCTGTTCGCCGTGAACGTGCCGCTCGCGCTGCTGGCGCTGATTGTGGTGCACCGGGCGGCGCCGGCCGATGCCGGACGCGAAACCGGGAAGCTCTCCACCCTGATCCGTGACTCCGACATCCCCGGCATCCTGGCCTTCGTCACCTCGCTGATGCTCGCGATGATGGCGCTGCTGAACGTGATGCCGGGATACCGCTGGTGGCTCCTGGGCGCGGCGACCGTCATTGCCGCGCTGTTCGCGTGGCGGGAGCTGCGCTTCCGTCCGCCGTTCCTGGACTTGCGGCTGCTCGGCCGGAACCGGCCGCTGCTGCTGGTGTATCTGGTGTTCGTCGTCTTTAGCGGCGTCTATTACTTTGCGTTCTTCGGCCTGCCGCAGCTGCTGCAGGAGGCGGGACATTACGACGCCGGGCTGGTGGGCCTGCTGATGTTTCCCTTGGCGGCGATGTCCGTGCTGGTCACCCCGGTGACGGTGCGGCTGATTGAGCGGTTCGGCGTGCGTTCGGTGTTGATCGCCGGTGCGCTGATCCTGCTGGTTGCCTCGGGCGGGCTGGGGGCGTTGACGTTGTCCCTGTGGCCGCCCTTGGTGTTTGTGCTGACCGCGTTGCTGGGTGTGCCGTACGGGGTGGTGAGCACGGCGTCGAACCAGGGCCTGTACGTGTCCGCCCGGCCGGAGGAAAGGGGAGTGGCAGCCGGCATTTTCCAGACCTGCCGCTACCTTGGCGCTATCGCGGCGACGGTGCTGATCGGTGTGCTGTACGGGCCGGGCGTGAACCAGGCGAACTGGGGGCTGATGGTTCTGGTGATGCTGGGGCTGGGCGCCGTGGTGCTGGGGTTGTCGGTGGCGTGGAAGCGGAAGGGCGTTTAGGTGTGTTCGTGCTGATTCATGAGAAGCCGAAGACCAGCGGGAAGACCACAACCACCATCGCGGCCCAGGCCCCATAGACCGGCAGGTACCGCGTCTGCCAGCGCTCGAGCTGTGAGAAAGAGCGTCGGCGCCGCAGGAATCCGAGGGCGAGCCAGGCCGCCCGGACCAGGTGCACCAGCAGCAGGAGGTTCAGGCCGAGGGCGGCGACCTTGTTGGGGCTGAAACCGAATTCGGCAATGCGGGTCAGCATCGCGGTCAGCATCACGGCGTCCACCGCGAGGGCCGCGACCACAAGCACCAGCTGCAGCGCATCCGCCAGCCTCGGCGGTGCGAGCGGATCGCGGGCGGAAATCGAGTAGAGCAGCAGGCACAGGACCAGCACGAGGATCGCGTCCATGAGGATCAGCAGGTCCCGGTTGACGTCGGTGAGTCCGCCGGCAGCCGCGAATACGCCCAGGAGGGTCAGCAGCATGATGATCGTCAGGGGCGTGAACACCCGCGTGAGGACGGGGGCGATGTTCTCGACGACGTTCTGCTTGGCCTCGACGAGCCACGCGGCGACGATGAGTGCCCCCGGCATCGCGAAAGGCAGGATCCACTCCGCCAGGATGGGCTCCAGATCGACGCCGACAACCTGCAGGGCCGCGAACGTGAGCCCCACCAGGACCGCGCCGCCCAGCGCCAGGAGCGTGTAGTAGATCGCGAGCTCACCGGTGAACCGGGCGAAGTCCATGCGCCGGCTGTCGGAACGCCACCTCCCTCCGGCATACGCCACCCCGGCCAGCAGCCACAGGGCGATGGGGGCGTGCAGGATGGCGAGAAGCTCGGTGGAACCGCCGGCGGCGAAGGGGTAGACGTTGACAACCACCGCCAGCGCGGCGAAGGGGACGAGCAGCATCGCCGCTACGCGCGGCGTGAGCCGGCGGGTCCACACGAAGTAGCCGGCGAGGAACGGGAAGACCAACAGGCCGAGGTTGCGCGCCTGGGCTGGGCCGTCGTCGAGCCATGCCAGTCCGGCCTTGACCGCAATGCCAGCCCCGACGGCGAACGCGAGAACCACCGCCAGCTCGCGCCACGGTGGCGCCCCGCCGTCGTCGGAGCTTTCCGGGACGAGTACGAGCTGCTTCCAGAGCCGCTCGGAGTGCTCGCGGGCAAACTCGCGCGAGACGGCGTCCAGGTTGCCCAGGCGCTTGATCGCGACGAGGAACGCTTCCTCGTCATCGAGCCCGGTCGCTTGGTGGTCGGCGATCTGCCCGCGCAGGTGGTCCTCCAGCTCGTCGATGTCGGCGGCGGAGATCGCCTGGCGGCGCTGGACGTATCCGCGCCACTGTTCGATCTGGGCCTCCAGTTCCGCGTGCGGCTCCATCATGCCCATCCCGCGGCCG
>NZ_JAKFFD010000017.1:0-7103 GCF_036675385.1 Pseudarthrobacter sp.
GTCAGGTCCACAGCGGATGCTGCCACGGGGACGATGCCCCAGCCCAGGAGGGCCGCAGAACCGCCGAGCACCACCGCCGTCTGCGCCAGTTCAGGGTCCGCGCGGCGCAAGAGGACCAGGGCCACGACCAGTGCCCCCACGACGCCAAGCGCGTACAGCCCGCCGAACGCCAGGCCGACGAGCTGCCAGGGGCTGCGGCGAAGGCCGTTCCGCAGCAGGGTCAGTTTGAGCCTTAGGAGGTGCGCAACCATTCCAGGCCTTCCGTGTGGTTGCGCCCGCCGACCAGCTGGACAAACCTTTGTTCCAGCGTTGCGCCCGCCCGGACTTCGTCCACGGTCCCGGTGGCGAGGAGCCTGCCGGCCGCCACCACGGCGACGTGGTCACACATGCGCTGGACCAGGTCCATAACGTGGCTCGAGACGATCACCGTCCCGCCGGAGGCTACATAACTGTCCAGGATGGACCGGATGTTGGCCGCCGAGACGGGATCCACGGACTCGAAGGGTTCATCGAGCACCAGCAGCCGCGGGGCGTGGATCAGGGCGGAGGCGAGGGCGATCTTTTTTGTCATGCCGGCCGAATAGTCCACCACGAGGGTCCCGGCGTCCTCGTAGAGGTCCAGGGCAGACAACAGCTCCCCCACGCGGGAGGCCACCACGTCTTTGTCCATGCCACGCAGCAGCCCCGCGTACGTGACCAGCTGTTCGCCGGTCAGGCGGTCAAAGAGGCGGACACCGTCAGGGAGGATGCCCATCAGCTTCTTGGCCTCCAGCGGCCGGGCCCAGACGTCCACCCCATGGACAACGGCTGTGCCGAAGTCGGGCCGCAGCAGGCCGGTGGCCATGGACAGCGTGGTGGTCTTGCCGGCGCCGTTGGGGCCCACGATGCCAAAGAATGAACCTGCCGGGACGTCGAGGCTGATGCCGTCCACGGCGATTTTTCCGCCGAAACGCTTGGCGAGGCCGCGGATGGAGAGGGCAGGAACGGGCCCGGCGTGCACCACCGGATCGGGGTGGGGATCAGGATGCGCAGCAGTCATGATGCCAGCCTAGACCCAGGGCCCTGCCGAGGGGGTCCTCCCGCGGGAGTAGTGCCAAAGGCGTAGGGAACCCTAGAACGAATGCCGCGGCATGGCCCGTTCGTACTGCGGTGCCCAGGGGAGGTCGTGCCCCAGTTCAAATGCCGCCCGGAGCCACCAGTGCGGATCCCGGAGCGCGGCCCGGGCAATAAACACGCCGTCGGCCTGCCCGGTGGCCACGGCATGCTCGGCCTGGCCTGCGGAAGTCAGCAGGCCCACGGTGCCTGTGGGGACACCGGCTTCCCGGCGGATGCGTGCGGAGAACTCCGTCTGGTAGCCCGGACCCGGCCTGATGTCCTGATGGGCCACGGCCCCGCCGCTGGAGACGTCGATGAGGTCCACTCCGTGCTCCGCCGCCTGGGCGGCCAGCCGGACCGAAGCCTGGACATCGACGCCGCCCGGCGCCCAGTCGGTGGCTGAAATCCGCAGCAGCAGGGGCATGGATTCGGGGATGACGTTGCGGACGGCATCAACGACGGCGAGCATCAGCCGGTTCCGTCCGGCCTCATCCCCGCCCCAGGAATCGGTCCGGGTATTGATCAGCGGGCTTTGGAACTGGTGCAGGAGGTAGCCGTGCGCGCCATGGATCTCCACGGTGTCGAAGCCGGCGTCCACGGCACGCATTGCCGCGGCCGCGAAATCGGAAATGACGTCCTGGATCTGCGCCCCGGTCATCGCGGCGGGTTCGGCAAAACCGTCGAAGGCAAGCCGTGACGGCCCCACCGTGGGCCAGCCGCCGTCGGACTCCGGGACGCTCCCCCGCTGCCCGGCGAACGGCCAGTAGGTGGACGCTTTCCGGCCGGCGTGGGCAAGCTGGGCGCCGATCTTCGCTTCCGCGGCACCGTGCCGGTGCACAAAGGACGTGATCCGCTGCCAGGCCTCTGCCTGTTCGTCGTTGTACAGCCCGGCGTCGCGGGGGCTGATCCTGCCGGCCGCGTTCACGGCAGCCGCCTCGGTGAGGATCAACGCCGCGCCGCCCGCGGCGAAGGAGCCCAGGTGCATCAGATGCCAGTCGTTCGGAACCCCCGGGGCGCCGTCGGGACCGCAACTGTACTGGCACATGGGTGATACCCAGCCGCGGTGCGTGAGCTCCAGGGAGCGGAGCTTGAGCGGCTGGAACAGGGCCGGCACTAGAACAGGACCCTGGCGAGTCCTTGGCGTGCCTTGGCAACACGGGGGTCGGACGTGCCCACCACGTCAAAGAGCTCCAGGAGGCGTACGCGGGCGGTCTCCCGTTCCGGGCCGAAGTTCCGGCCGATGAAGCTGACCACGCGGTTCAGCGCGTCCTCCACGTGGCCGCCGGACACGTCCAGGTCCGCCACGCCCAGCTGGGCGGCCAGATTGTCAGGTTCGTTGGCGGCGAGGGTACGCAAGGCTTCCGAGTCCTCGGCGGAGAGCGGCTGGAGCCGGGCCATCAGCTCCACCTGGGCCAGGCCGGCCTTGGCCTCGGCGTCGGCGGGCATTTCCAGCAGGGCCTGCCGGTAGGCCACGGCCGCGGCCTCAAAGTCGCCCGCCTCAATGGCGTCGAACGCGGCCTGGTGCAGCGGCGGAAGAGGTGCTGGTTCAGTCTCCATGGGCGCACTGCCCCCGCCGAGGCTGCCCGTAACCCCATTGGCGGCCGCGACTTTCAGCAGTTCATCCAGGAGGGGCCGGATCTGGGATTCGTCGGCGCCGCCTTGGAAGAGCGGTACGGGCTGGCCTTTGAGGACGGCAACGGCCGTGGGGACGGCCTGGACCTGGAAGGCCTGTGCCAGCTGCGGGAAGGCTTCGATGTCCGCCGCCCCCAAGACCAGGCGGCCGCCGTAGCTGTTGATGACACGCTCCAGCGAGTCGAGCATCGCGGCGGATTCCGGCGAGTACGCGGCCCACAGCGCGAAGACCACCGGAACCTGGGCGGAAAGCTCCACGAGTTCCTGGAAATTGCCTTCGGTGACAGTGACCCGCAGCGGTGCCGCGCCGTCGTCGGGCGTTACCGCACCGGCTTCTGCGCTGGCACCCGCATCCCCGGAAACAGGGGGATTGCCGGGAGCCGCAGGCGGCGCCTGGCGCTGTTTCAGGGATGAAAGGTCGACGGCGCCACGCAGGTTAAGCAGGCTGGCAGCGGCTGGAGGGACTGGGCGGGAAGCTGGCGAACTCATGCTTTCCACTCTAGCCACTCCGGCCGCTGCCGGGGGTACTGCATCTGGGACTGGACCCTGCGGGCCTATTTGAAGCTTGCGCCTACCAGCCCGCGCGTTGCGGCCACCAGCTTGATGGGATCCGTAGAACCTGCCGGCGGAACGTAGACCGCCATTGATTCAGCAAAGTCCAGGACCATGCCGGTGGTGGTTTCCTTGCCGCCGGCGAGCGCGGCTGCGTCGTCGCCGATGGTGAGCTTGTCACCGGAGGCCTTGGGCGTGCCATCAAAGCCGAAGTTGATCCGGCCCAGCACCAGCGCCCCGCCGTCGGCCGTCCGGAACACCACAGTGCTTTCCGGTACTACCTTGTGGGTGAAGGTGAAGTTGCCGTTTTCGCCGGACTTGACTACCTCGGCCTGGTAGGAGAGCGTATCGGCGATGTACGGCGAGGATGCGCCTTCCACCAGCTTGTCCTTGAAGCTCGACTCTGAATTCGTCAGGCGGTCGGCCAGCCCGGCCAGGGCTTCTTCGCCGCTGTACAGCAGGCCGGATTTGTCGTTGGCGGCCAGCGTGTCGGTGCCGTTCCGGCCGATGGCGGGGAACGTGGTTCCCGGCTGCAGCGGGGTGGTCTCGGTCAGCTTGTAGTTCTCCCGCGGGGAGGGCTGGACCAGGGTGAGCAGCTGCGGGACGACGTTGCCGTCACCCTGCGTAACGGCGAGGACTGAACGCGGCCAGCTGCGGTCGGTGGTGACCACCGTGGTGAGGAGCTTGGTGGAACGGACGGGCATCCGGGCTTCATAAGTGCCCACCTGGGAACGGATCTTGTAGTTCTGCGTACGGACCTCAAGCTCCGTTCCGGCTACGCGCTCTGCGAGCTTGGCCGCGTCCTTTGCGGCGTCACCGGCGTCGGCGGTGCTGGAGACCTGCTCCAGGATCCTGCGGAACTGGGCGTCCAGGAGGACCGGCGCGGCCGCCTGGGCGGCCTCCGGCGATGCCGATCCGGGAGCCGGCGCGGGCGTGGTGGCAGCGTTCGCAGCAACACCCGTTCCGGCCACAACGAGGGCGGTCACTGCGGCGGTGACCATGCCGCCGGACACCATGCCGAGCCGTGAGGCGGACCTTGCCTCGGCCTTGGCCCGGGCGCGCCGGGCGAACAGGCTTCCCGTGCCGTTGCCTTCGCCGTCCCGCTTGCGTGCGGACAGGACAACCAGGGCAATGCCGGCGAAGATCAGCAGGCCGCCTATCACCATGAGCGGTATGGCCCACGGCGTGGAGGTGTCATTCGGGAACGTCATGGAGATCGACGACGGGGCGGGCTTGGTGCCATCGGACGCCAGCAGCAGTGACCATTCGCCGTCAGCGGGCGGCGTCCACGAGTACTCCAGCTCACCGCTGGCGTTCTCAGTGGAAACCCAGAGGTCGGATCCGGACGGATTCGGCGCCGTGGCGTCGCCGTCGGCGTGCTCAACCTGCAGGGATTTGTTGTCCTCGGAAACCCCGGTGATGGTGTTGTGGGCCGTCGGGCCCACCCAGGCGTCCACGTCATCAGGACGGCCGGCCGCGAGCATGAAGTTGCCGTCGCCTTCGATCTTGATCTTCACCGTTCCGCCCTGCGCGGTGCGCAGGTTCTGGTCGATGACGGTCAGTGGGGCCTCCGCGGCATCTGCCGGGGCGGAAGCCGTAAAGGTCTCGGAGGGAGCCCAGATTGTCTTCTGGCCAATACCGGCCAGAAGTGTCAGGAGGCCGAGCAGCACGAGTGCAACTGCAGTCTTGAAGCGCAAAGGAAACACCTATCATTCGCGGGGGTTTACTTTCAATAGTAACCGTTTTGTTACCAGAACCCCCGTTTGGGCGCCAGCGGGGGTCCGGAATCGGCGGCGCCCGGGTGGCCCGGCGGGCGCCCTCGCTCCTGTTGGCAAGGCTGCTGATAGTGTTTGCGATGATCATCACACCGGCCCGCAAATGCGGCGCCACGCACGGAACAGGCCCCAGAATCCAGTGACTGACAAGACGGAAGAGTCCTCCACGGGACACGAAAATCAACCGGCCGCTGGCGCTTTGGAATCCTCGCCGGACACGCCTGCGACGGCCAAGCGACGGGGCTCCGCAGCTGCGGCCCTGGGCCAGCTTGTACGGCGACTGCGCCAGCCGCTGCCGGGCGCCCAGCCCAGGCTCCGGTTTGAGATCCCGCCGGAATACAACCACACCGAAGTTCCTGCCGCCACGGAAGACGGCGAGACTGGCGGGAAAGCCGCGCAGTTTGGCCGCCCGGGTCCCCGGATGTCGATGCAACATCCTCTTTATATGGGCTTCATGGGCACTGTTGGAGTGGGCCTTGCCCTGCTGGTCTACTGGATCGGCTCCAACACCACACAGCTGCTGCTGTGGATTGTGGCTGCCCTGTTTATAGCCCTTGGCCTGGAACCCGTGGTCGGCTGGCTGGAGAACCGCCGGATTCCCCGCCCGGTCGGCATTCTCGTGGCCGTCCTGGTCCTGGTGGTGGCTGTGGGAGGGTTCTTCGCTACCCTCATCCCCACCATCGTGGAACAGGTCACCCAAATTGTGGTGCAGGCACCCACATGGGTACGGGACTTCATCGACTCGGAGTTCTTCCGCAACGTGGATGACCAGTTTGGTGTGCGCGACCGCATCAACGAGGAACTCGACAAGTTCGTCAACAACCCCGAGGCGATGGGCGGGATCTTCGGTGGCGTGGTTGGCTTCGGTTCCACCCTGGCCAACGGTCTCTTCGGCACATTGATCGTCCTGGTACTGAGCCTCTACTTCCTGGCAGCCCTCCCGGCCATGAAGAAGTGGGGCTACCGGCTGGCGCCGCGGTCCCGCCGGGCCCGGGTTGAAGCCCTCTCCGAGGAGATCACCCGGTCCGTCGGCAACTACGTGATCGGGCAGGCCTGCGTGGCATTGCTCAATGCCACGTTCGCGTTCATCGTGATGTCCATTGTGGGTGTCCCGTTCGCCCTCTTGCTGGCCTTCGTGGTGGCACTGCTGGCATTCATCCCCCTGGTGGGCGGCATGATCGCCGGCGTTGTGGTCCTGCTGATCGCCTTGACGGTCGGGTGGCAGACTGCCGCCGTCTACGGCATCTGCTACTTCGCCTACCTCCAGTTCGAGGCCTACTTCATCTCGCCGCGCATCATGCAGAAAGCCGTGGCCGTACCGGGCGCCGTGGCCGTGATCTCGGTCATTGCCGGCGGCAGCCTGCTCGGAGTGCTGGGCGCGCTGATCGCCATCCCGACGGCGGCGGCCATCCTGCTGCTCGTCAAGGAGATCTACATCGTCCGCCAGGACAAGCACTAGCGGACAGGCTCCAGTAGCAGCCGCGGCTAGGCGGCCGTAGTGGCGGCCGCACTGGCGGGCAGCCGCGGCTAGGCGGCCGTAGTGGCGGCCGCACTGGCGGGCAGCCGCGGCTAGGCGGCCGCTGTGGCCACCGGGCCGTCCCACACCTGCGGCAGGCCTTCGGGACCGGAGCCTGCCTCCGTCACCTCATCGACGATTTCGTTGAGCACGCGCGAAGCGTATTTCTCCCCCACCCAAAGGTGCTTGGCGCCGTCGACACCCACCACCCGGGCCTGCGGCACCAAGCTGAAACGTTCAGCGGCGGCGGCGGGCTGGAGGTAGTCGTCATGCTCCGGCACGAGGACGGTGAGCGGCTTGGCGGAGTCCGCCCAGAGACGCAGGTGGGCGTCCGTGGCGCGGTGCAGCGGAGGCGACAGCAGGACGGCACCTTCAATCTGGCTCGCCACCGGCTCAACGGCACCGTACATCAGCGCCAGTTCGGTGCCGAAGGACCAGCCCACCAGCCAGCGGTTGGGCAGCTGGCGTTCGACGGCGAAACGTACCGCCGCCTCAACGTCCTGCCGCTCGCCGATCCCCTCTTCGAAGGAACC
>NZ_JAKFFD010000086.1:0-29101 GCF_036675385.1 Pseudarthrobacter sp.
CCGTGGCTGCTTCCGTTGTTCAGTGTCCGGGGAAACGACCGCCACGAGGCTTACTTCCATCACCGGCGGCGCTGGCGCGTCGGCTGAATTTTCGTCGGGTGGAACGACTTGGAGAGCACGGGCTGGACCCACGGGACGCGACAATTCGTCGGGGAGCTGGATGTGTGGGTCCACGACGCCAAAAGCCGCTTGTTTCAACAGCCACTGGATTGTCGGCAACCATGGCTGGACGGCCTCCCTGCTCACCCCCGGGGCTTCGACGGTCCTGGCCGCGGAGATGGCCTCCAGATCGGCGATGCGCGGAACGAGGTGACCCTGCCCAGCTGCCTCAGTCGCCCACTGGGACAGCACCTGTGTCATTTTCCATACTCGCCTGCACTGCGGGCCGCCTGTTTTCGCGGTTGTGCAGGCGGGTGTTGAGCACTAGTTTTTCAATACTCCTCTGCACTAATGTCGTTGTTGCTTACTACTCCTCTGCACACCAAGGGAGGTAGCGGAGTGGATGCAGAATCTACACACATTCGTGAGCCCGGCACGTTGACCGTGCCAGATGCGTCAGGGACCACAAGCCCGGGGTGTGGATCATTTGCACAGCCTGCCACAGGCCAAGCGCTACGCCGACACCAGCGATGAGCATGAGAAAGCCCTCATCTGGAGGCTTGCCCCTGACGCGGCGTCAACCCTGCACGCTGGATCACACATTGCAGAACGGAACGGAGACGCCATGATCAGCACGAACGCGACCCCGAAATGGACCGGCATGGTACTGGTCGACGACACTGCTCTGGCCGTCACCGATTCAGGTGGCTCCGGGACACCGGTGATCTACCTCAACGGCCAGTTCGCGACCCAGGGCTACTGGCGGCGGGTCATCGCCGAACTCGGGCCAGACTGGCGGCACATCACTTACGACGAGCGGGCCCGTGGGCGCAAGTCCGGACGTTCGGCGGATTATTCGTTCGCGGCCGCCGTCGGCGATGTCGATGCCGTGCTCGAGGCTCGAGGTGTCGACCGAGCGCTGGTGGTCGGGTGGTCGTACGGCGCCTTCGTCGCCGCGCACTGGGCGAGCCGCAATCCGGACCGGACGATCGGCGCTGTCCTGGTCGATGGGGCACAGCCGCACGACTGGTTCACCGATGAGATGGTGCAAGGGATCCAAGGGGTCTTCCGTCGCCTGCAATGGCTGATGGTGCCACTCCGCCTGACGGGACTCACGCCGCGAATGACCGCCCTGGAGATGGCCCAATGCAACATCGAAGTCGGCAGGCTCGCGCGTGAACGGGAACTCGGTCCGGTGATGGACAGGATCACCGTCCCGACCCGGTATGTCCTCGCATCCGGAACGTCGTTCGGCAGCAAGGGGGATGAGCAGGAGAAGATCCGCGCCAGCGTGCCCGCGGTGGCCGAACGCAACCCGCACATCACGATTCACGCCAAAGTCGCGAGCAATCACGGCGCGATCCTCCGCAAGGACTTCCGCGCGATCGCCGAGGCGGTCCGCGGCGTCGCCGGTTGAGGCGGTCTGGAGCCCATGCTCACAATCAGCCAACTGGCTTCCTATGCCGGGGTGACGGTGCCAGTCCGGCACTATCACCAGACCGGCCTGCTCGCCGAGCCCGAACGCGACCACTCCGGATACCGCAGCTACGACGCGGCGCCGTCGTGCGGTTGATCCGGCCGCGGCCCACGCCGGCGAAGAGTTCAGGAATGCCGACTCCGCCAGCAACTGAAAGGCAACAGATGTCTCCCCACGATTCCCATACCCGCCACGGTTCCCCTTCCCTGCACCTCAGCAGCGAGTCCATCCAGGATGGCCAGACCCTGCCGCCCGCACAGCGCAGCGGCAAGATGCGTGCCGGCGGCAAGGACGAATCGCCTCAACTGAGCTGGGGCGGCGCGCCGGCTGGCACCATGAGTTACGCCGTGACAACGTTCGATCCGGACGCCCCGGGCCGCGGCGGATTCTGGCACTGGGCCATGCTGGACATCCCCGCAGGCGTCACGTCGCTGCCCGCCGGAGCCGGTGCCGAAGGCGTGCGCCAGCTTCCGTCCGGCGCGATCCAGTTGAAGAACGACGCCGGTTTCCACGGCTACGTGGGCGCCGCACCGCCACCCGGACACGGCCCGCACCGGTATGTTTTCACGGTCTACGCCCTGGATGTGGAACACCTCGGGCTGGACGCCGGATTCAGCCCCGCCAAGCTGGAATCGAAGCTGTCCGCACACTCCCTGGGGCGCGGGATGATCACGGCCATCTTCGAACGCTGAGACCGCCGAAATCGCCGGACCTGCGAGTTCGCGCCGGATGCGGCTGGTAGCCTCCGGCTGCGCCGAGCCGAAGAGCTCTTCCTCTACGCCACGCTTACCCACTTTGACGGCGTGGCCGGTGCACTGTTTGCAGGAGCAGGCAGCGGCTCCTCGCCAAGCGTCACCCTGGACTTCTATGACAGAACCGGGCTGGGGACATTCACGCGCGCCTCGTAGGGCTGCGGATTCCGGTCGTACTTGGTGATTCCCAGGTCGGCGCTGTAGGGGAGCGGCACCCAACGCAAGCGGACGACGGCGGGACGTCCCGCCGTCGTCCGTTCACTGCTCCGGACGCGGACCCCGGGTCCAGAACGCAACAGCGACGAGACCTCCCCAGCCGAAAAACACGAACCAGGGCACGAGCGCGACAGCGGAAGCCTCGCCGGCGATTGTATAAAGGAGGCCGCCAACCAGATTGCCGACGACGCTGCCCGCGGCCTGGGCCAGGCCAAAAACGCCGAAGTGCGAGGCGATGGATCCGCCGCGGGCAAAGTCTGCGACGACTGCATTCGTCACGGGCTGCGACAGCATTTGGCCGACGGTGAAGAGGCCGACTCCGGCCAGCAGCCCCGCCGTTGTGCCCCACAGCCCCATGACGGCTATGCCGGCACCAAGAGACAGAGCGCCGGCGCCCAGAATGGCGCGTGCGGATAAACGGCGGGCTACGAAAGCGGTCAGGGGAAGCATCGTGACGACCATAAGAACAGCGGCGGCGGTGTAGACGAGTCCCACGCCCACGGGTCCCGGGAGAACATCTCCGGCCCGGATGGGAACGATGAGGTAGAGCTGCGAGGCGAGCAGCCACAGGGCGCTGGCGAGTGCACAGTACCGAAGGAACCCGCGGTTTGACAGCACGTCACGGATGCCTGACGCGGAAGGATTCCGCGCTGAAAGTCCCGCGGGGAGCCCAGCGACAGTGAAAATGAAGGCGACAAGAAAGAGCAGCGCGGCGCCCAGGCTGACCCATTTGAAGTCGAATCCGGCCAGGAGGCCGCCGATCATCGGTCCGATGACGAACCCCAGGTTGGAGATCATTTCGCGCGTCGAATAAACGCGCACCGAGTCCCTGCCTTCTGCGAGGGCGGTGTACGCGGCGTAGCTGGCCGGGTGGAACAGTGCCCCGCCAAGTCCGGAAAGGATGGAAGCGGCAACCAGCAGCGGCACCGAATCGACGGTCCCGAGCAAGGCGAACCCAGCGGCGCGTACGAGCACCCCCACCGCGATGGCCTTCTTGTAGTCAATGCGGTCGGCGATCCAGCCGGACAGCGGCATAAGCCCGTTCTGGGACGCGGACCGCACTGCCGTGAGAACTCCGACGAACGCGATGGTGAGCGAGAGGTCTTCGAGGAGGTGGAAGGCCAGCAGCGGGATGAGCATGTAGAAGCCAACGGCCATGATGAAGGTGTCCGCATAAAGCACCCACAACGCCTTGGATGTGCCCGCCGGTATGCCGTCCGCTGGAGGCGGCACCAAACGCCTTACCGCAGCGACGACTCGAGGGCGGCGAGCTTTCGCGGAAGGCCGTAGTCTCCGCCGCCTTCGTGGCCGTTGTACGGGAACACGGCCAGGTCTTTGTCCGCCGCGTAGTGGTTGAATGCGGCGTAGACCGTGGACGGCGGACAGATTTTATCCATCAGGCCCACCGACAGCCAGCCTGGTGCCGTGGCGCGGGACGCGAAGTTCACGCCGTCGAAGTAGGACAGGGTCCGGATGACGTTTTCGACTTCGAAGCGGTTGCCGGCCAGATACCGGGCAACTTCCCAATAGGGTCCGGCGTCGGTGACCTGGCTCGCCCGGCGGTAGTGGCAGAGGAACGGCACATCGGCCACCACCGCGCGAAGGTCCTGGCGCAGGCCGCCGACGGCCAGGGCCAGGCCTCCGCCCTGGCTGCCGCCCACCACGCCGATCCGCTTGGGGTCGACGTCAGGGTGTGCCGCGAGGGCGTCCACGGCCCGGACCGCGTCCGTGATGAGCCTGCGGTAATAGTGGTTGGCCGGGTCGTCGATGCCCCTGGTCAGGTAACCCGGTGATGCGGGGGCGGTCCCGGAAACTTCTCGGTCGTGCGTGTCCGCGGTGGTCTTCCCGCCGCCGCCCTGGCCCCTGTTGTCCATCACCAGATGGGCGTAGCCGGCAGCGCTGTAGGCCAGCCGTTCGTAGGGAATGCCACGGCCGCCGCCGTATCCGATGTACTGCACCAGGCCGGGAAGCCTGCCGCTGCGGTGCCTGGGCAGCAACAGCCACGCCTTGACGCGCTGGCCGTGGAATCCCGAAAACTCAACATCGAAGACGTCAACGGTATCCAGGCCGCCGGACCATGGCGTGAACGTTGCATTCAGGGGGTGGCTGGCTGCTTCGTCAAGGGTGGCCTGCCAGAAATCATCGAAGTCCGGCTGCTCTTCGCGTTCGGGAAGATAGGAAACGAGGCGATCCTGCGGCCAATCAAAAAATGCCATTTTAGCGACCCCATGTGCTTGGTGGTGAATAACTTTGACGGGCGGTCTGCAGCGAGGAAATCACTTTTTCCTCCAGCTCCTTATCAAGCCGGACCAGGGGGAGGGCAACACTGACCGCGTCAACGATCGGGCCCGGTCCCGGAAGCGCGATGGCGAAACAGGCGGTCCCGATGGTGTTCTCCTCCCGTTCAAACGAATAGCCGCGCTCATGCGTCAGGGCCAGGTCTTCAAGGAGCCGGTCCATGTCCGTGATGGTGTGCTGGGTGAGTGCCACGAGATTCTCCCCCAGACGTGCGCGGACGTCCCCGGGGCTGTATTCCGCCAGGACGGCTTTTCCCAGGGAAACGGCATGTGCCGGGAGCCTCTTGCCGAGGGCCGAGTGCATACGAAGCTGGTGCTGCGATTCCCGCTTGTCCAGATACACGACGTCGCTGCCGTCCAGGCGGCCCAGGTGGACCGTCTCGTGCAGCTCGTCGGAAAGCCAGTCCAGGATGTTCTGGGCGCGCGAGACAACTTTGTCGGATTCGACGTACGCCGTGCCGACCTGCAGTGCGCGGACCCCCAGCGAGAACCTCGTGCCGGTGACCTCGGTGGCAACCCAGCCGCGTGCGGTCATGGTGCGCAGCAGGCCATGCAGGCTCGACTTCGGGATGTTCAGGGCATTGGCCATTTCCGGCAGGCCGGCATGGCTGTTCTGCGCGAGATATTCCAGAACCGACAACGTCCGGTCCGCTGACTTCACGGCGGCTCCTGGAGACGCCTTTGTCACTTCATCGATGGCCATTCCTGGTTCAGCTCCTCGGCCCAAGTTTCGATATTTCATTCATCATACGGGTTGACAGTGCTATCCGTGAATGTAGAGTTCTATATGTGATTGCCATTCAGCATACTGAATGACTCGGCATCCTGACAACTGTCCGTGACGCCAAGAGTTCACCGATTCAGATCGAACCCCTCTCGACATGACGCTTGATAAGAAAGGTTCAGTAATGACGCTGACACGCCGCTCATTTCTTTCAGCCGTGGGAATCAGCTCGGTAGCCCTGTCGGCCGCCGCCTGTTCCGGGCCAACAGCGGGATCAGGGCCGGCCACTGTGGCCACCGGCAAACTGTCCGGCCAGGTTTCGCTGCTTACCCCGATCTTCGAAGGCGCCGCCGGCAAGGCACTGCTGGAGCAGAAACTCATCCCCGCCTTCCAGAAAACCCACCCGGATGTGAGCTTCAAGGTCGACTACGTGAATTACTCGGCCCTGAACGAAAAGCTGACCACCGGACTGGCCGGCGGAACCGTGGCCGACGTCCTGATGCTCGGCGTGGGATGGATTCCGCCCTTCGCCGCCAAGGGCGTGCTGGCCGAGCTGCCGGCGGAATTCGCCGACGGCCAGGGCTTCCACCCGCGGGTGCTCGATCCTTCCAGGCACGAGGGCAAGCTTTACGCCCTGCCCGCCGTGCTCGACACACGATTCGTGGCCTACCGGAAAGACATTTTCGAGGAAGCCGGGATCACTGCACCGCCGCAGAACTGGGAAGAGCTCCGCGGAATCGCCAAGGAGCTCACCCGCTCCAGCGGCGGCCGGATATCACGGGCAGGCATTGACGCCTTCTCGATCGACCTCCGCCAGGGCTGGGAGTACGCCCTTTTCGCCAACGGCGGCAAGCTCTTTGACGAGACGGGCAGGAAGGTCCTGTTCAATCAGCGCGAAGGCGTCGAGGCACTTGAATTCCTGGCCGGGCTGATCAAGGACGGATCCACCGCCTTCGACTTCCGTTCCGAAGCGGGCAAGCCGCTGCAGCTGCAGACAGGCAACGCCGCGATGGCCCTGGTCAACAACGCACACTTCATGACCATCCAGCAGCAGAGTCCGGAGCTCATCAAGGAAGGAAAGATCGGAACCTTCCTCCTGAAGAACACCACGGAGGCGATGTTCCAGGGCGGGACGCTGGCCTCGGTCTCCGCGCGGTCCAAGAACCCCGACGCCGCCCAGACCTTTGTGCGGTACCTGGCCAGCCCCGAGGTCATCCTCCATACCTGTGAATACCGTGGTTCCGTTCCCGCGATCAGCGCGCTGGCCTCCAGCGACTACGTCAAGAACAACGACTTCGTCCGGTTTGCCGTCGACAACTTGGACAAGTCGGTCAGCGAAGGCGGCACGCCGGCGTGGATGGAGATCCGGGACACCATCAAGGCAGCCGTTGAGGAAGCACTCACCGGGAAAGCAACGGCCCAGGAAGCCCTGGACCGGCTGGCAGATACGGCCAACGACGCGATCGGCCGGCTCCAGTGACATCGGTCGCCACCGCCTCGCCGGATACCGCAGCCCAGTCCGCCCCGCCACGGAAAAAGGTGTCCAGCCTGCTGCGATCCCAGCGACGCGCAGGGGTATGGATGGCCTTGCTGGCCAGCCTCCACGCCGGCATCTGGATCGGCCTTCCGATGCTCGCCTCGATCGTGCTCAGTTTCACCCAGTACGACGTCATCTCAGCTCCCCGCTTCATTGGCCTGGCCAATTTCGAAGATCTGTTCACCGATCCGGTGTTTATGACCAGCCTGAGGAACACGGCCGTCTACGCCTTCTTCACCGTGCCGGTCTCCATGGCCATCGCACTGGTCCTGGCCGTGATGCTGAACCAGGGCATCCGCGGGCAAATGCTGTACCGCACGGCGATCTTCATTCCGCAGGTCACCGCCACCGTGGCCATCGCCCTGGTGTGGCTCTGGATCTACAACCCGCGCGGCGGCCTGGCCAACCAGCTGCTCGGATTCTTCGGCATTGGCCAGGTGTCGTGGCTGACGGATACCGCGTGGTCGCTGCCGTCGATCATTGCCGTGGGTGTCTGGCAGGGGATCGGGCTGAAGATGCTGATCTACTTGGCCGCCCTGCAGGGCTTGCCGAAGGATGTGTTCGAAGCCGCCTCCATTGACGGCGCCACCGCGGTGCAGAAGTTCATGCAGATCACCGTGCCGATGCTCAAACCCGCCACCTTCTTCGTCCTGGTGACCTCGATCATCGGCGCGTTCCAGGCTTTCGACCAGGTGTACATCCTGACCCAGGGCGGCCCCGCCAACTCCACCACCCTGATTACCTACGAGATCTACAAGTCAGCGTTCCAGCAGTTCAGGATGGGCCTGGCCTGTGCGCAGTCCCTGGTGCTGTTCGTCTTCCTGATCGTCCTGACGCTGATCAACCGCCGCCTGATGGGAGGATCCAATGACGATAGTTAAGGCTCCAAAGCGAGCGCCGCAACACACCGGGCGTACCGCAGCCCCGGGGGCAGCCACCCTGGTGGACCACAAACGAAAGACCCGGTTCCGGCGCGGTCTGCTGTGCCTGGCGCTGATCGCCATTGCGTTCGTCATGCTGGTCCCGTTCCTGTGGATGATCATTACCTCGCTGCGGCCGCCGAGTGAGCTGGGCATGGCCAATCCGCCGCTGATTCCCGGAGAACTCCAGTGGAGCAACTACTCCGATGCGCTGAAGGCCGCCCCCTTCGCCACGTATGCGCGCAACAGCTTCATCATCGCCATCAGCCACACAGTGCTCAACGTGGTGATGGCCTCGATGGCCGGATACGCGCTGGCCAGACTCAAATTCCGTGGATCAACCCTGATTATGGGAGCGTTCATCGCCGCCCTGATGATCCCGACTTACACGAAGATCGTCCCGGAGTTCCTGATCGTGCGGTTCATGCCGTTCTTCGGGGGCAACGACGCGTTCGGGCAGGGCGGCATTGGCTGGCTGGATTCCTGGTGGGCGTTGATAATTCCGGGCGCGGTGACACCTTTTGCAGTGTTCCTGTTCCGCCAGTTCTACGCCACCGTTCCCGTTGAGCTGGCCGAAGCAGCCCGCCTGGATGGCGTCAGCGAATTCGGCATCTATGCCAGGATCATCACCCCGCAGATCAAACCGGCCATTGCCACCGTGGCGCTGCTGACGTTTGAGTCCTCCTGGAACAACTTCCTGTGGCCGCTGCTGGTCACATCCTCGGACAACTTGCGCGTCATCCAGGTAGGCCTGTCGGTCTTCCAGAACGAAAACACCACCCAATGGTCGCTGCTGATGGCCGGGACTGCCCTGGCCACGCTCCCGATGGTGGCGCTCTTCCTGCTGGGCCAGCGCTATTTCGTCGACGGATTCACCCACGCAGGCATCAAATAATGAAACAGGAGAACACCTTGTCTTTGACTTCCCCCGCCCTTCCCACGCGTGCCCTCGTCACTGGGGCCGGCCACGGTATTGGCCGCGCCTGCGCGCTGTCCCTCGCAAAGTCCGGCGCCGACGTCGTTGTGCACTACAACACGAGCAAGGATGATGCTCAGGATACCGTTGCCGAGATCCAGGCCCTGGGGCGGAACGCCGTCGCGGTGCGTGCCGACCTGACAATCCAACAGGATGTGGACGATCTACTGCGCGCCGCAAGGGACGAGCTGGGCGGCCTGGACACCGTGGTTGCCAATGCCGGCCACCTGGTGGACCGCCGCGCCCTGGCGGATATCGACGCCGAATTCTGGCACAAAGTGATTGACGTCAACCTGAGCAGCGCCTTTTTTACCGTCCAGGCCGCAGCGCCCCTGTTGGCGGAAAGCGGCGGTTCCGTCGTCCTGATGTCCTCCGTGGCCGCGCACAACGGCGGCGGTCCCGGTGCCATCGCCTACGCCGCGGCGAAGGCCGGCGTTGACGGCCTGGCCCGTGCCCTGGCCAAGGAGTTGGCGCCTGCGGGGGTGCGGGTCAATGCCGTGGCACCGGGCTTTATCGCCAATACCGCTTTCCATGACACGTTCACGGGTGCGGAGGCGCAGAGGAAGATTTCCTCCGGGATTCCACTGGGCCGCTCCGGTACCGCCGAGGACGTCGCCAATGTTGTCACGTTCCTCAGTTCCCCCAAGGCTTCGTTCATCACCGGGGAAACCTGGGATGTCACCGGCGGAGAAAAGATCAAATGACGGCCACACCGCAGACCACGTACGAACGGCCGGCCATCCCCAACCGGCCTGGCGGTTGGTGGCACAACTTTGCCTGCCCGGTGCATGGTGCCGAGCTGCTCCCGGGTGAGTCGACCAGCGAAACCCAGACCTTCCGCTGCCCGGCGGGATGCGAGGTCTCCGGTGAACCGTATTCCGGCGCCTGGACCGTCATGTGCCATCAGCAGGCTGCCCGCCGCATCCGGCTCGCCGGTCACCGCGGCGACGCGGCACATGTCTTCGAGGCCCTCGCCCAATACCGTGCGCTGCTGGACACGGTCGGGAACAAACCCAATGAAGACGCCGAACCCTGGATGGTCCGCGGCCGCTTGTTCCACCAGGCACTGACCGAGGCCATCTGGGGTGTGGCCGTGGCTGACGGCATCTGGGCATTGTGCGAACAGCTTCCGGATCTTGACTGGGGCCCCGCCGAAGACGATGCCCGCAGCCTCCTGGCTGCCATCCTCGAAACAGTCCGGGCCGGGCGTGCCGAACTCATCGACGCCGGAAAGCTGAAGAGCAACTACACCGCCTGGCTGACCGCCGCGGAACGCCTGGCCAGCGGCGCCCTGGCCGCCCTGGACGGGGACCTTGATACGCGCGGGGATTTGATGACCGGCCCCGTCGGCCTGGCCCGGCACCTTCAGGCCGCAATCCTCCCGGACGGATGGGAATGGGAAGGCGCACCGTACTATCACATGTTCGTTCTGAGGGCCTCCCTCCTGTCACTGCGGGGATGGTCCGCAGCCGAAATCCCGGAGGAGACACAGCAGACGCTGCGGGCCATGATCGGCGCACTCACCGCCATCAGCACCGCCGATGGCACCGTGCCGGCCATCCATGACAGCCCAGTGGCCCGCCGGGCGCAGGATCTTGAGTACCTGGAAACGATGGAGCTCGCCGGTCAGCTGTTCCCGGACCTCGTAGCGCAGACCGCCGCCATCCGCGATGCAGCTGCGGCCCGCCTGGGCTCGGAGGCGCGGGAGACGGTGGCCATGATCCGCGGCTGGATTGGGGGAGCCGGCGACGGCGTGGCCGGCCGCAGTGAGTCCGGACCCGGCACGCAGACCGGTGCCGCAGCGGGCCCGGCGGAACCTGCACAACCCGAGGACGCCGTCGGCCTTTCCGTCTTTCCCGACGCCGGCTTCGGAATCGTGCGCCAGGGCGGAACGGGGTTCAGCGCCATTCTCGATTTCGGACCGCACGGCGGATCGCACGGGCACTTCGACAAACTGGCACTCTACTTCTATGGCCGGGGTGTCTGGTGGCAGCCGGATCCCGGGGCGCCGCCGTACGGTTCATTCCTGCGCTACCCGTACGCAGGTGTCCGGTCCCATCCCACCGTGCGGATCGGCAACGGGGAACAGGCTGAGTGTTCCGGAAAACTGCTCGACACCCGGATGGACGGCGGGACAGCCTTCCTCGCGGCGGAAACCCGGGGAGCGTACCCGGGCGTGCTCCTGCGCCGGCGGGTGATCATGGCGCCGGACCACCTCATCGACATCTTCGATGTGGAAGCGGACCACGGTGCCGACACGCCCTCCGGCGAGATCAGCCTGGGATTCAGGCCGGACGTGGATTTCGCGGTGCGGCCCGTGCCCGGGGACCCTCTGCAGTGGCGGAGCACCTGGGGCGAGGGCTCAGAACTCCTCTTCGGGACCCACCTGCTCCCGCATACTCCGCAAGGGCCCTTCGGCCTCCGCTCGGTGCCCGTGCGGGCACCGGCGGACCGCCCTCATCTCTGGCGTTCAGGCGCAGACTGGACGCTGGACGCCGGGCTGGCCGGAAACCCCCTCACGCGGTTCGCGTCCCTGTACTCCGCCGCCGATCCGGCAGCCGGACTGGACGTTCAGGACGGCCGAATCATCGTGACCGTTTCCGGCCGCACCTACACCTACGCGGCCCACTGATGAGCCTCCTGATCGGCGACAGGCTTGAGGCGCTCCGCAGCGCCGTCACAACGTCACACCGCTCGCAGTTCCGACGGCTCCATGAGCAATGTGAATGGTCCGCCCGGCAGGTGCTGCCGGAACAGCATCCCTCGGCCAGCATCACCTGGCTGGGGGCGGGCGCCCCCAATTTGGCGCTTGCCCATCTGCTCACCGGCCAGCCCTGGTACCTGACGGAACTCCGCCGCTGGCTGCGGGCCACCTGCGCCCTGCCGCACTGGGGCAAGGAACACATGCCCGATACCGACCTCGACGCCGGGTGGCTCTGCTTCGGACTGGCGTTGGTGGAGAACTGGGTGGGCCATCTGCTCCCGGCTGAGGAGCACAGCATGCTGCAGGCCAAGCTGGCGCTGCAGGCGGAGCGCCTCCATCAATACATCGAGGAAAACCGCGGCGCCTGGTGGGCCGACGCGTACTGGCAAAACCACAACTGGATCTGCTATTCGGGCCTGGCCGCCGTTGGTTATGCACTGCCCGGCCACCCGGGGTCGGGGGACTGGACCGCGGCGGCGGCCGCCAACGCACGCGAACTGCGGCGCCGGCTGCCGGCCGATGGCGCCGACGGCGAAGGGGTCGTCTACTGGAGATACGGCGTCCCGTGGCTGGCCGCACATGCTGATCTCATGCTGACGGCAGGCGACCCGGAAGGCCACAATGCGTTCAAGGACTTTGACTTTCTGCGCCAGACATTCTGGTACCGGCTGCACCAGGCCGCCCCTGGCTTTGAAACGATTATCGATCACGGCGACTGCCACGACCGGCGCAGCGGTCACAGTGTGGCGCTGTACTACAAGCTCGCCAGCGAATATGGCATCGGCGAGGCCCAGTGGCTGGCCAACCGGGTTGCCGATCAGTATTTCTGGCGCGAAGCCTACGAAAGCGGCGTACGTCCCGGGGTGATGCCGGAGGCCTACCTTGAGTTCCTCTGGTTCAACGAGACGATTGAACCGGTATCGCCCGCGGCATTGCCAACGGGGCGCAGCTTTGCTGACTTGGGACTGCTGGCCACCCGGACATCGTGGCGCGATGATGCAAACATGGTCTCGGTCAAAGCCTCGCCCGGAAGCGGGCACGGTTCCTGGCGGGAAGGCCACATTCTGGCAGCATCCGGCAAGTGGCAGGCGGCGAGCGACGGACACTCGCACCCCGACATGGGTGCGTTTGTGGTGATTGGCGGCGGGGAATACCTCGCCATCGATGAGGGCTACAGCAGCCGGAAGCTGTCCGGACACCACAACGTCGTTCTCGTTGACGGGCGCGGGATGCGCGGTGAAGGCAGCTACAGCGTGTGGAAGAACCTGCCCGAAGTCGCGGCCCCAGTGCTGCATGCCTGCGCCGCAGGAGTAGCGGGCACCGGAGCGCTGGGACTGCTCATCGTCGATACGGCCCCCTGCTATCCGCCGGAACTCGGGGTTCAGACAATGCTGCGCACGCTGCTGGTTGGTCCGGGCGGGGAACTCGTCATTGATGACCGGCTCGAGGCCAGCGCACCACGTGAGTGGAGTTGGCTGTTGCACTCCGATGTACCGGCCACACAGGAAACACCGCAACGGTGGACCGTGCGCAAAGGCTTCGGGTCCCTGACTATCGATATTTTCGACGCGGGGACGACGACGGGGACGGAAAGTGTCGAGGTGAGCGCCAACCCCACATCCAGCACGCCGTCGCTGAGCATCACCAAGACCATGCAGCGCCTCAGATCCGACGCTGGCCCAGTTAAGCAGGCCCGGTTTACGCGGATCCTTCAGCCGCGCACCGACCCGCACGGCGACATGGCAGCCATCCGGCCGGACGCCGGGAACGGCGTTTTCAGCCTCGCCGGGGACAGTGCGGGACAGCCGCGGCTTGCCGGCCGTCCCGGCGCGGGCCGCCGCAGCACGTGGTTCTTTCCGCCGGCCGACGACGGGGCTTCCAGATCTGCCGGGCCCCTGACGTTGGCCGCGGAATCAGCGGTGGCTTTCGAAGACGAATCCGGAGGCGGACTCGTGGCATATGGTGCCAGTCATCTGGAGATTCACGGCCGTAAGGTGGATCTGTCCGCTTTCAGTCAGGGATCCGGCGACGCCGGCAGGGTGCTGAGCCTCCGGTGGAGTGCCGACGGCGAGATAGGAATGGCGGGGGAATGACGACACTTACCGGGTCTGGGCCTGGCGGATCGAGGCCGGAGGGCCTGGCAGCAGCGTCCCTGGGACTCCTGCGCTATCCCTCCAGCCTGTTCCTGGCCAACATCGCGGCCATTCTCTTTTTGCTCCCCGTCGTGACGTGGCTTTCCGGGCTTGTCGGGGCCACCCGGGTGCTGCGGTCCATCGGCCACACTGACGACGAGGCCTTCCTCGGTGTGGTCCGCTCCGTGCGAACGTCCTGGCGCAGGGACCTGCCGGCCGCCGCCGGCATTCCCCTGGCTTTTGGAGTGGTTACGGCGAATATGCTGTGGCTTGCCGGCCACCCGACGCCCATGAGTGTCGTCCTGCTCGGGGCCCAGCTGCCCATACTCCTGGCCGTGCTGGCGTTCACCGTGAACTACATCGTGCTGGCCAGCGAACCGGACAACGACGTTCTCACGGCCGGCGTCATGGTGAAGTCGGCCGTGAGCGCCGCACTGCGCCGTCCGGGGCGGTCGCTGCTGGCTGTAGCGGTCGGTGTGGCGTGTGTGCCTGTCATGGTGTTGCCGCCTCTGACGGTTGCCTGTGGACTCACGCTGCCCGTCTGGTTCATCAACGCGGTGCTCACCGCGCGACGGCCAGCGGCACCCAACGCAAGCGTACGACGGCGGGACGTCCCGCCGTCGTCCGTTCCCGTCCCCAAATAGGACGTGGGCAGAGGGCGCCGTTGTCCGCTTGTAAATCCTCATTGTGGTGGGCGCCCAATAGGGCCACCATGTTCGTATGGACGCTGAAACACCGAAGGCCGCGGAGCTGAACCTTCCCCAGGCCTTCCTTCTGCTGGCAACGAACGACATGAACGGCAAACCCGAAGTGCCGGTGTTCGCACTCAGGACCACTGTGGCAGGGGCAATACTGGCCGAGCTGGACCTGATCGGTGCGATCGAGCTGCAGGGGAAGCGCGTCAGGGCCACCGGCGACGCCCCGCAAACAGACTTCCAGCGCGAGCTCGAAGTCATCCGCGGCAAATCCCGGCCCCACAGCCCCAAGGGTTGGGTGGGCATGCTGGAGGGCCGCGCCGTAGTGCAGCGTGTCTACGAGGGCATGGCGTCACTGGGCATCGTGGAACATGTCGGCGAAAAGCACCTGGGCCGGTTCCGGGCCGCGCGGTACCCGGAGAAGGACCACGCTCCGGAGGCGGCGCTCCTGGAAAAGATCCAGGCCGCACTCAGCGGCCCGCCGTCCGATCTTGAGCCGCCGGATACGACGGCGACCGATACCACGGCGACCGATGCCGGCTCTGATGCGGGGACCAGTGATGCCGCGTCCGATGCGGGGGCGTCCGAGGCCACGAAGCCAGCTGCCGGGGCGACTGATGCCAAGCCTGATTCGAAGGCGCCCGATGCCAGGACCATAGTGCTGATCGCCCTGCTTCAGGCGGCCGGAATGCTGGGCAAGCTCTTCCCGGCGGCAGATCTGACCCGGGCAACTGAGCTGTCGAAGGACTATTGGCCGTCCCGCGCGGTGGAGGACGAACTTCGTATGATCCGGCTCGCGGAGCAAGAAGCCGCGAACTTGTGATAAATCGCTAGGCGCGGTGGCGCCGCGCTTCCGTGCGGCGCTGATCGGCCTGCGCTACGAGTTCACTCATCCACGGACGGTGCCCGCGGTGGAACGCCATCCCTTCCGGCAGTCCCTGGACGGAAGGGACGGAATCGGCAATGTCGATGGTGATCCGGCGAGCTGCTCCCGGCTGAACCCGCAGAACAGCTCGACGTCTCCAGCCGGACTTCGTGGAGGATCTTGCCCGGTTCCTGCCAGGGTCTGCAGCGTGCCAAGGGCCAGGGACGGGTCAACCGGCATCGCCATGACTGAAGCCCACAGCGAGTCGCGGCCGAACAGTGTCATGAACCAGGGTGCGCCGGCGGCCACCACGACACGTTCCGGATGATTGGGGTCCTCGATCCGAAGGGCACCTAGATCGTCGTAGCTGCGCCGCAGGGTCCGTTCGATGGACCGGTTTCCCATCTGGAGCACCGGAATCTTCGCCACCCATTCCTGCCGGCGCAGGTCCCGGGGCGACAATCCGTTCGCGTCGGGATGGACGAATGCCGCCGCGGGGCTCTCTCCCTCGGTGCTGGGCACCACGGTCAGGACGGTGCTCCAGTGGCCGTGCGGCGGGATGGTCACCTTGTAGGTGAGGGCTTCCGGCGTTATGTCTGCTACGCGTGCCTGGATGGCGACGCCCTTCCGGACGTCCTGCCAGACGGCGCGGATGGTGAGCGTGCCGCCGTCGGCCTGGCGCGTTTCGTCCCAGCGCCGCTGGATCCGTGCCTCTTTCACCTCGAAGAGGTCCGCGAAGTCGGCCTCGACCTTCAGGGCGATTACGCATTCGGCCGGCTCCAGGGAGTAGTTGCGAACGGTGACCTGCTCCTGGATGCCTGCCCCCACTTCCCGCAGGCGCTCCGCGATCAGCGGGCTGTCGGCGTAGCCGTCAGAGCGGGGAACCCGCCCGACAAACAGCGCCCGGTACGGCTCCTTCGTCTCCGCCGCCAAAGGTTCAAGCGGCTGGCCATCAACGGTCAGACTCCAGCCCGAGAGGATGCGGGCATCCTGCACGAAAAGACCATGCGGATGGTCGGCATTGATGTCCCCGTTCGGCAAAGAAATGCAGAAGGACGATCCCTCGACCAACGTGACCGACCCGGCCCCCAGCGGGCCGGCCGCCGTGTCAGCATTCCACCCAGCCACCGTGGCCACCTCCAAGAACCTAGCAAGGGTGCCGTTTGCCTGTAAGTCCCACGGCTGCCGGCACCCCCGTTTCTCCCAACGACGCTACCCTTGCTGGCTCTCCAACGTAAGCCCAACGCGGGGTCACTTTTGGCCCGATATGTGCCCGTTATTGGGCCACAAGTGACCCCGCGTTGAGTGTTAGTGCCAGCAAAACACCGTTGTGGTGGGCGCCCGGTCGGGTCCACCCTGATCGTATGAACGCTGAAATTCCCAGGGCGGAAGAGCTGAACATTCCCCAGGCCCTGCTCCTGCTGGCAACCAACGACAAGGACGGCGAGCCCGCCGTTCCGCATGTTGTGCTCAAGGCCGCTTTGTCCGGGGCGATCCTGGCCGAGCTGGACCTGCTCGGCGCCATCGAGCTGCAGGGGAAGCATGTCAGGGCTACCGGCGCCACCCCGCAAACGGATTTCCAGCAGCAACTGGAACTCATCCGGGATACGTCGCGACCGCACACTCCCAAACGGTGGGTCTCGATGCTGGAGAGCCGCGCCGAGCTGCACCGTGTCTATGAGGGGATGGCGGCGCTGGGCATCGTGGACCACGTGGGCGAACGGCACCTTGGCCTGTTCAGGACCACGCGGTACCCGGAGAAGAACCACGCTCCTGAGGCAGCGCTGTTGAAAGGGGTCGAGGCCGCGCTCAGGGGTGGAGCCTCCGATCCGCGTACCACCGCACTGACCGCGCTGCTCTACTCGGCGGAGCTGCTCGGGAAAATCTTCCCGGCAGCGGATCAGGGCCATGCGAGGGAACTGGCGAATGACTATTGGCCGTCCCGCGCGGTGGCCGGCGAGCTCCGCATGATCAGGCTGGCGGAGGCGGAAGCCGCAACGTAGGAAAGCGGACGACGGCGGGAGGTCCCGCCGTCGTCCGGTTTCTGTAAGTTCCTACTCAGCCGCAGGGGGCGCTTCAGTCTTGTCCGCCGCCGTCTCCGGCGCCTCGGCAGCTGCCTGCGCATACGTCGCCGAGACCCGGCGGTAGACCGGGGTCAGGAAGGCCAGCAACGCGGCCACGATCATGATGATCCCGGCCACCAGGAACACCAGGGCGATGCCGCGGGAGACGCCCTCGCCGAGCAGCGGAGCCAGCTGGGCAGCGCCCTCCGTGGACCGAGCGTACGGGATGATCCAGACCTGGGCGATCGGCGCGATGAGGAACGCGGTGATCGGCGCTGCCGCGGACTCGAACGCCATGGCGAATCCGAACACCCGGCCCTGCCGCGGCAACGGCACCACCCGCTGGATGACCGTCTGTTCGGCGGCCTCCACGAAGGGGATCAGGACCATGTACAGCCAGATGCCGGCGATGTAGAGCCACGCCCACTCCCGCACCGTGAACACCGCACCGAGGACCCCCATCAGGATCACCGCGATGAGCATGGTGCGCAACGGGTTGGACCCGAGCCCGAACTTGCCGATCACCGCGCCACCCAGGATGAACCCGGTGGCGCCGACTGCGAAGACGGTTCCCCACAGTTCCACCGGGAACATCTCCAGGCCGTACGGATCCATCAGCGCCATGTAGACGCCGCCGATGAAGTTGTTGAACGTGGAGAACAGGATCAGCGCGAACAGCCCGGCAATCGCCAGCACTGCGGCGAGGGATCCGCGCAGGTCGAACGTGCCGTGGGCGTCCGTGGCGGCCACCCGCACTTCCTCGGGCATGCGCAGCGTGAGTAAGTGCGCGAAGGCCAGGGCCGTCAGCACCAAAGCGACGACGATCGTCCACCCCATGCCAAGCAATCCCACCGACAGCCCTGAGAGCACGGAGGTGACGATGAATGCCAGCCCTTGCACCATGCCCACCAGCCCGTTGGCGTTGGCCCGCCGGTCCGGGTCGATGAGGATGGTGACAACGGTGGAGAGGGCGACGTTGCGCATGTTCTCCACCACCGCACCGACCAGGATGATCACGGCGAAGATCCAGAACCATGGCTGTGTCAGGTCCAGCATGCTGGCGGCTGGTGTCAGCAGGAACATGACCCCGGACAGCACGAACATCACCAGCGTGAAACCGGCGGCGAAGCGCATCACGGCCAGCTTCCGGTAGCGGTCCACGAAGGTGCCGAAGCTGATGCTGGAAACGGCGATCAACAGCATGTACGCGCCGCCGATCACCCCGGTGGCGATCACGTTCCGCGTCTCCAGATACACCCAGAACGTCAGGGCGAACCACAGGTAGCTGGTGGTGATGTTGGCGAGGGCGGTGTTCACCAGGATCCCCGCGAACGTGCGGGAACGCTGCGCCGGAGTGCGTAAGGACGTGTCGATGGCGTCGGAATCGGCCAAGCCTGCAGCCGCTGCGACGCCGGCGGGGGCCGGTTCGTGCTCGGTCATGCGTCCCAGTTTACTGACAACCGACGCTCGTGGACACGGTCACGGCGGTGTACTTTCGGCGCGGGCACCTACGCAAGCGAACGACGGCGGGACGTCCCGCCGTCGTCCGCCGCCCACCCCTTGCACTCTTACTTTATTCGCCGTATAAAGTAAGTATGTTACCTGGATCACAGCGCGACGCCCCGACGGGGAGGGATGCGCTGCGCAGAATCCGGGTCAGCGCTATCTTCAGCACCCTGCTGGAGGCAGGTCCCCTGGCCCGGACAGACCTGGCGCACCGGACCGGTTACAGCCCCTCCACGGTCACGGGCATCGTGCAGGACCTCAGCGACGCCGGCTACCTGCGGGTTGTGGGGCAACAGGAATCGACCGGCGGCCGGCGACGGACGCTGATCGAGCTCAACCGCTCCTCGGTGACCATCGCCGTCGTCGGTCTCCGGGGCACCCGGATCTGGTGCGCCCTGGTGGACCTGGACGGCAACCGCCTGGATGCCGCTGAACAGGATTTCGATCCTGCGGACCCGGTGGGCAGCACGGCGAGCACTGTGATGTCACTCCACCGCCGGGCGGTGATTCCGCCCGTTCACGTGGTGGTGGCCCTGCCCGGCGTCGTCGCCTCCGACGGTTCCGTGGCCCTGGCGCCCGCCTTCGGCCCCGTAGCCCACCTCCGCCTCGTGGACGAACTCGAAGCCACAACAGGGCTCCGCACCACGGTGGAAAATGACGTCAACCTCATCGCCCTGGGGGAGCGGGTGGACGGCGCGGGCAACGGCGTGGAGGACCTGGTCCTGATCCATGTTGCCGAAGGCATTGGGGCGACGATCATCGCCGGCGGAGAGGTCCTGGAGGGATCAAGCCGTTCCGCAGGCGAAATCGGCTTCCTTCCGCAGGGTTTGGCTGCCAGCCCGCGCGGGGAACGCGGAGACTACGAACGGCGCTGGACCGCCGCCGGCATCCGCGAGTCCGGCGCGCTGCTCGGTCTGTCGCTCGCTGAGGAAACGGTGGTTGAATCCCTCTGCAGCGCCGATTCGCCGGCGGCTGTCCGGCTGCTGGATGACGTTATTCAGGCCTGGGCTTTCGCCGCCATTATCTGCGTTTGCGTCGTCAACCCCGCACGCGTGATCTTCTCCGGCGACGCGGTCCTCCTGACCCGCGATGCGCGGGAAAAGCTCCGCGGCACGGTCCAGAGGTCAGCGCCGTCCCTGACCGAAGTGGTCTTCGCCGAGCTCGGACAGGCGGCAATCCTGCATGGCGCCATCGCGAAGGTGGTGAAGAGCCCCGCGACCCTCTTCACCGAGGTCGCCGGATGAGCGAACCACCAAGTTTTTCTGTCCAACCATCAGCCACACCAAAGTACTAGGAGAAACCAATGACGTTACGTCCATTGCGATCCGCGCTGCTAGCTGGCGGCCTCGCACTCATGCTTGGAATGTCTGCCTGCGGACTCGACTCTCCCAAGCCCTCCGGAACGTCGGCCGGTGCCGAGGACGCCGGGACCCTGACCATTTACACGGCACGGGACAAAGCCCTCGCTACCGAGGTGATAGCAGATTTCGAAAAGGCCAACCCGAAATACGCGGGCAAAGTCCAACTGCTGACACTGGGCGCCCAGGAGGCCCTGGAACGCGTCAAGGCCGAAAAGTCCAACCCGCAGGGCGACATCTGGTGGGGCGGTACTCAGCAGCAGATGCAGCAGGCCGCTGCCGAGCAGGTCCTGTCTCCTGCGCCGAAGGACGTTATCGACGCCGTCCCCTCCGGACAGCGCGACGCTGACGGTGTCTGGGTAGGTGAGATGAAGCTGGCCGAGGTCATCTTCTACAACAAGGACATGCTCACCGCCGACCAGGCTCCCAAAGACTGGGACGACCTCATCAGCCCCGCGATGAAGGACAAGATCGCCATCCGCGACGTCCTGGCATCCGGCACCATGCGCAGCATTTATGCGGCGATGATTGACCGCCAATTCGACGCCGCGGGCAGCCCCGACGCAGGCTACGAGTGGCTCAAGAAACTCGATGCCAACACCAAGGTCTACGCCGCCAACCCGACGGACCTCTACCTGAGGATCACACGCCAGGAAGCTGCCGTGACTGCCTGGAACCTGCAGGATGTCATGCTGCAGATCAAGAACCAGAAGGCCCCCTTCACTCCAGTGGTGCCTGCATCCGGTGCGCCGATGCTTATTGACGGTGTGGCAAAGATCAAGGACGGACCGTCTCCGGCCGGAGCGGACGCCTTCCTGTCCTTCCTTATGAGCAAGGATGAACAGACCAAGCTGTCCGAGACGTACTTCCAGATCCCGACGATCTCACTGCCCACGGAACCGGCCTGGCTGGCCGACCTGGACCTGAAGGAAATGAAGGTCAACTGGGAACGCGTCAACAAGAGCGAGCCCGAATGGAGCGCTTACTGGGCCGCGAACATCAAGGGCCAAGGCAACAAATAGCACCGCGCACGGCGGGGCGGCCACCGGCTGCCCCGCCGGACACGCCGCCCCGCCAACACACAACTACCACCCCTGTGGAGCAGCCATGACACGCGTCTTCCTCAACGCCATCAGCAAGCAGTACCCGGGGGCCAAACCGGCGGTATCGAACCTCACGGTCACCATCGAGGACGGCGAGTTCTTCACCCTGCTGGGTCCTTCCGGCTGTGGCAAGTCAACAACGCTGCGGATGGTGGCAGGATTCATCCAGCCTTCCAGCGGAAGCATCCACTTCGGCGACAAGGACGTCACCAACACGGCACCCAACAAGCGGGACACCGGCATGGTCTTCCAGAACTACGCCTTGTTCCCGCACATGAGCGTCCGGGGAAACGTTGCCTACGGCCTGAATGCGCGCAACGTGCCCAAGCAGGACAAGAACAGGCGGATCGACGAGGCACTCGCCCAGGTGGGACTCCAGGAGTTCGGCGACCGCCGGATCGACATGCTTTCCGGCGGGCAGCAGCAGCGCGTGGCTTTGGCCCGGGCCCTGGTGATCCGCCCGGCGGCCCTGCTGCTGGACGAGCCGCTCTCCAACCTGGACGCGAAGCTGCGCGAGGAAACGCGTACCGAAATCAGGTCCACGCAGAAGGCGGCAGGCACCACGTGCCTCTACGTCACCCATGACCAGGCCGAGGCAATGGCGATGAGCGACCGCGTGGCGGTGCTTAACGAAGGCGAGCTCCACCAGGTCGGGTCACCCCGCGAGGTCTACAACCGCCCCGCCACGGCCTTCGTCGCCAGATTCATCGGCCGCTCCAACGTGCTGCCCTGTACCGTGCTGGGTGTGGACGGCGGCGCCGACGGCGGCTCCGTCAGCATCAGCCTGGCCGACGGCACCGTTCTCAAGACACCCCGGGTGGAGGGATCGATATCGGCCCGGGTCTCCGCCGGGGACAAGGCCGCGGTGTCGCTCCGGCCGGAATCCATCGGCCTCACCGTCAGCCCGGGGAAGGAGACGGCGGGCCAACTCGCCGGGAGGGTCCTTACCGCCGAGTTCACCGGCGCCGTCAATATCTACGAGATCGACTGGCACGGCGAGCAGATCGTGGTCTCGGCGCCGGACACCGTGGACCGCGCCGAACCCGGGGACCTCGTATCGATGGCACCGCACCAGGACCGCGTGTGGCTGGTGGAGCCGTGACGGTCACCGTTCCGAGGCTGCGGAACCGGTCCTCCCTGACGTCGTCGGACCGGTTCGTCTACTTCCTCGCCGCCCCGGTGGTTCTGGTGCTCCTGGTGTACATCGTGGTGCCGATGCTGGCCACCGCCACCACCAGCGCCGAGAGCGGAGGGAGCGCCTACAAGGGATTCATCAACGGCTCATCCGCCACGGCGCTGGGACTCTCGGTGGGCATCTCGGTGGGATCGGTCCTGACCACCGGTGTACTCGGCACGGCGCTCGCCGTCCTGCTGTCGCGCTTTGATTTTCCGGGCCGCAGGGTGCTGCGGCTCTTCGCGCTGCTGCCCATGGCGCTGCCTCCGCTGATCGGCGCCGTGTCCTTCTACTTCCTGTACGCCGAAAGCGGCATTGTTCCGCGCTTCCTGGAGCGCTACTTCGGCGCCGACGCCGCGGCCGTCTCCGCCAACGGCGTCTGGGGCGTGCTCCTGGTCCACACCATGACCATGTACCCCTATTTCTACCTCGCCGTCTCCTCGGCGCTGGCCGGAACCGACGCGTCCATGGAAGAGGCGGCGCTCAACCTGGGCGCGAGCCGCTTCCGCATGTGGCGCACGGTCCTCCTGCCCATGCTCACCCCGGCGCTGGTTTCCGGAACGCTGCTGACCTTTATGGTCTCGATGGCATCCTTCACCGCGCCCCAGTTCTACAACGTGCAGACCCTGACCATGCAGATCGTCGCCTCACGAACCAGCGGCGCGTACGATGTCGCCGCGGCCCAGGCCGTGGTCCTCTCCGTCGTGTCAATCTTCTTCCTGCTGGCCATGCGCTGGTACGAAAACCGGCGCCTCCACCGCGGTTCCTCCAAGGGAACGCCCCAGGCCGTGAAGGTCCTGCACGGTGTGCTTCCCCGCACCCTTGCCGGGGTCGGATCGTTGCTGCTGGTCCTGTTCCTGATGGCGCCGCCGGCCACGATCGCCCTGCTGTCCTTCACCGTGGACGGGTCGTGGACCACGCAGATCCTGCCGCCGGACTACACCCTGGACAACTTCGCCCGGATCTTCACGGACCCCGTCACGCTGCGCCCCATCCTGGTCAGCGCCCAGATGTCCTTCGTGGCCATGATCGGCTGCATCCTGGTCGGGGTCCTTGCCGCCTGGGTGGTCACCCGGTGGAAAGGCCCGGGCAGGGGTTTGCTTGATGTGATGGTGATGCTCCCGTGGGCACTCCCCGGCACCGTCATCGGCGTCAACATCGTCACGGCCTTCGCCACCCCGGGCCCGTTCAATCTCGGCCAGGTGCTGATCGGATCCCTGTGGATCCTCCCGGTGGCCTATTTCGTCCGCTTCCTGCCCCTGGTGTTCCGCTCCGCCAACGCGTCGCTGGCCCAGATCGACCCCAGCGTCGAGGAAGCAGCACGGAACCTTGGCGCGGGTCCCTGGCGTGCCCTACGCACCGTGACGGTGCCCCTGATGTCCCGCGGCATCCTGGCCGGTGCGCTGATGGCGTTTATCCAGGGCTTCGGTGAGTACGTGGCGTCCGTGGTGGTCTACCCGGCCCGCTTTGCGCCGCTGTCCGTGGAGATTTACAACCGCATCTACTCCAACGAGTTCGGCACGGCCGCGGCCTACGGCACGCTTCAGATGGCGCTGATCCTCATCGTGTTGGTCATCGCCCAGCGGCTGGAGACACCCCGCCGCGACAGGAAGGCACGGGGCGGGCAGCCCGCCGGTGCGCCCCTTAGTCCCGTTATGGCCCCCACACCCACCTGATCCATGGAACCGGAGATACGAATGAACACCCCCACCGATCCGTCCATGCCGCGCCCCGACCTCAAGGACCAGGAAAACCTCAGCATCTACTGGGACAACCACCTGCGGGACGCCTTCTATGAAGCAGCACCGCACATCTACCCGGGCATGGTCGAAGCAAGCCTGGCCCACGTCCTGATGCTGACCCGGCAGGGCATCCTTCCGCGTGGCCGGGGGGAAGTCCTGCTGAAGGGGTTGCTGACCCTGTGGGCCAGGACCGAATCGGGCGAACAGGCTTACGTTTTCGATGGCAGCGTCGAGGATCCGTATTACTTCCTGGAGCAGCAACTCGCCGCCGAGTGCGGGATCCCAACCTCCGAACTCGACGTCCAGCTGGCCAGGAGCCGGAACGATCTCGACGCCGGCGTGTTCCGGATGGTCCTGCGGCGCCAACTGCTGGACCAGGCCGCCCTGGTGGTCCAGGCAGCCAACGACGCGGCCGTGCAGGCCGCAGCGAACGCGGACAGCCTGATCATCGGGTTCACCCACCGCCGCCCCGCCCAGCCGACGACGATCGGCCACGTCCTCGCCGGTCTCTCCGAAGCGATGCTCAGCCAGGCAAGGGAGATGCTCAGCATCTACGACGAGCTGAACGTTTCGCCGCTGGGATCGGCCGCGTTCACCGGCACCGACCTGCCGATCGACCCGCTGATGGTGGGCGAGCTGACCGGCTTCGATTCCAGCTTCACCTCCAGCTATGAGGCCGTGGCGGGAGCGGAACACTTCATGCGGCTGGCCGCGGTCCAGGCCCGGATCACCGCCACCGGCGCCCGCTTTGCCCGGGTGCTGCTTGAGTGGATGACCTTCAAATGGGTGGAAACGCCAACGGCCTACACCCAGGGCTCGTCGATCATGCCGCAGAAGAAGAACCCCGTGGTGCTGGAGCACATGGTGTCCATGGCCGGTGTTACCGCAGCGGACATGGCAGCCACCTACGCGAACATCGGCTCGGCCTGGTACGAGGACTCCAACAACGCCACCACTGATGTGCAAAAGCACCTGTGGCGCGCCGGGGAACGCGTGGTCCGTTTTATGCGGATGATGGACGGGCTGCTGCTGGACCTGAAGGTGCTCCAGTTGCCGGACCGTGCGGAAATCGTCGCCTCCGGGGCCACCACCACCGCCGTTGCGGAGGCGCTCGCCGCGCGAGGCATCCCGTGGCGGACGGCCCACGACGTCGTCGGCAGGCTGGTGCGCGCCGACGCGCCGGCGGACTGGACCGCGGACGGAGTCGCGAAGGCCTTCGCGGACGCCGGCATCGACGCCGGCATCGACGCCGTAGAGGAGCTGGTGGCCACGACGTTGAGCGCCGGACAGCAGCCGGGACTGATCCTTGCCCGGACGCAGGACGGAAGTCCCGGCAGCGAGGCCGTGCGGCGCAACGCCGCCGAGTCACGGCAGCGCGCAGACGATTTCGGCCGTGACATCCAACGCAGACGGAGCCAGATTGACTCGGCCAGGGAACGGCTGGTGGCAGCCGCCGCGGACGCAGGAAGAGGCCATTGGTGACTGATGGAATCACCATCATCGGGAACACGAATATCGATGTTGTGGTGGCCGACACCCGGGACCTGCCCGAGCCGGGAACCGAGCGCGTGGTGTCCTCGGTTTCCCTCCGGCTGGGCGGCTCGGCGGGAAACTTCGCTGTCCGGTGCGCCGGCCTGGACTTCCCCACCATCCTGGTCAGCCGCGTTGGCGACGACACGTCGGTGATGGTCCTGGAAGCGGAGCTCCGGCTGCCGTCGCTCCAGGCGCGGCTGCTTCGGACCCCGGGTGAACCCAGCGGCATCACCGTTGCCGTGGAGGCTCCGGGGCGCGACCGTGCCTTCATTTCCTCCCTGGGCGCCATGGCGTCGATGACTCCTGACGACATCACTGAAGACATGCTTTCCAGCAGGTACGTCGCCCTGGCCGGCTACTTCCTGCTGCCCGGGATGCGCGGCCCCGCGTCGGCGGAACTGTTCGGACGGGCCGGACTGTCGGGCGCCCGGACGGTATTGGACACCGGCTGGCCGCCGGAGGGGTGGACCGCGGCCACGCGGCAGGAAGTGCTCAGCGCCCTTGCCCTGGTGGACATCTTCCTGCCCAACGACGACGAACTGCACGGCCTCATGGATGACGGGAACACCGAACGGGCCGCCCGCCGGTTGTCCGTGACCACGAATACGCTCGTTGCGGTCAAGATGGGCGCCCGCGGCGCCGGTCTGGCCTCCCCTGACGGCGGATGGTCCGCCCAGCCGGCGGCACGCGTTGACGTGGTCGATTCAACGGGGGCGGGGGACGGGTTCAACGCGGCATTCCTCGTGTCGGCGGCACGCGGCGCAGGCTGGCCGGACGCCCTGGCATCCGGGGTCGGCTACGCCACCGAAATGGTGGCCACCGCGCCGGAACGCCGGGCCGCCGTCGTACTTCCAACCGCGACACTGAGCTAGAGGGGAACCGCAGTGCAAACGGACATTATTAATGGCCGCCCCACCGTCCAGGGGCTTTCCATCATCGACTTCCACCTGCATTTCCGGATGCCCCACGACCCCTTGACCCGCTCCCTGGCGGGCGGTCAGTTCGGGCCGGACGGCGGCGCCGACGACAGAAGCGGCTGCGAGGAATACGACGCCGGCCAGGCCGCCCGGTCCGCCGCCGTCGCCCGGACCTCTGCCCAATGGCGCCGGAGCTGGGACTTCGCCGACCCCGAACCGTTGTCGGCGGACGCCGGCTGGGAAGCGGAAGCGGACCGCTGGACCAGGGAGCTGGCCGACAACGGGATCGAGCACGCCTCCTTCGTGACCGCCGGCGGGAACGACGCGATGGTGGAGCTGGTTGCCCGCGGCGCCGGAAAGTTCCTGGGCCTGGCCGCGATGGCTGACCCGTTCGCGCCGGGAGCTGCCCGGGAGTTCGAAAACGCAGTGGCCCGGGGACTCCGAGGCCTGAAACTGTTCGCGCCGCTGGCGTCGTCGCGGATGGACGATCCGGCGGCAGACGCCGTGTGGGACGTCGCGTCCCGCCATAACGTCCCCGTCCTGATCCACTTCGGCCACTGCGGATCGGCGGGCGGGATTGCGCAGAATGCGTACAGCAACCCTGCGAGCCTCGAACGCGCGGCCAAAAGATACCCGGAGGTCACGTTCGTGATCCCGCACTTCGGAATCCAGCACGTCCAGGAGGTGCTCTTCCTGATGTGGGCCTGCCCCAACGTGGTGGTGGATACGTCCGGTTCCAACCAATGGGTCAGATACATGGCGCAGCGGCTGACCCTGGAGGACCTTTTCCGCCGTTTCTACGAAACCATGGGATCCGATCGCATCATCTTCGGCTCGGACTCGTCGTGGTTCCCGCGTGGTTTCGCGCGGCGGTACCTCGTGGACCAGCTCAGGATCTGCTGGGAAATGGGAATGCCCGCCGCCGGGATTCAGCAGATCTTCGGCGGAAATGCCGCGCGGCTCCTCAAGCTGGACGGCTGGCGGCCCGCCTCAGCCGGGTCCTCTGGCGCAGGGACCCACGCCGGCGCCTGACAAAACGGAAACGGACGACGGCGGGAGGTCCCGCCGTCGTCCGCTTCTCCCGTTGTTCAGTTGTCCAGGAGTCCTCCGCTGGCCCAGCGGCGGACGGCGAGCTTTTCCGCGGCGTCGAACTCCAGCAGAGCCACGCGGCAGAGTTCCTCGACGTTTGCGGTCCAGGCTGCCGCGAGGCCTTCGGCCGTCGCCTCGTCGGTGAGCGGGAAATTGACGTAGGCCAGGCCTTGAAGGACAAAGCTCACGGCGTTGCGGGAGACCGGCTGGTCCGCGTTGACGCAGTCGTCCCTCACCTGCCGGGACAGTTCGGTGCGGTTGAGCGGATGCTCACGAAGCCTGGCTGCCATGGACTGGAACATCTGCCGGAACTGGGCTGCGGAAAGGGCCGGCACGTCCGTGACCCTGGTGACCTGTTCCTCGATGCCCGGCTGCAGGTCCGCGGGCGCAGGCAGGTCCTCGCTCGAGAAGCGCTTCGCGTCCCAGACCCAGCCACCTTGTGCCGGGGAATATTCGACGCCCTGGCCGATCTGGGACACCCACGTCCCAAACTTTCCCCAGCCGCCCCAGTCCGTCTTCAGGGATGGCTCTGCCGTGAGCGCCCGGTGGGCCACCATCGCGCCGTTTACCGGTCCCGGAGCGGCGCGGACAAACTCGAGGACCTCACGGATGGCGGGCGAGGCGGACTTGGCCTTCGCCTTCGCTGCGGCGGGGACAGTCTGTTGCTTCCCGGACGCCACTGCATGAACCGGTTCCACCGTTGAGCCGTTGAGGATGGCGACGAAGTCGTGGGATTCCACCACATGGTCCGCCATCTCCCGGTACGCGAAGGCCACGGCGCCGGCCGCGATGACCGTGGTCATCCGGTCAGCGGCCCGGAACCGCTGGATCAGGGACGTGAAGTCGGCATCGGCCGAGGCGATGAAGAACTCTTCGATGCCAACGTTGCCGGACAGCGCGTCCATGGCGTCGAGCACCAGATTGATGTCCGTGCTGCTCTTGCCGCGCTGCGTCAGCGACGGACAGTCGATCACGCGGAAGCCGGCGCGGGTCCAGTAGGTCCGGTACTTCGAGTACACCACGGGATTCAGGTAGCAGTTGCGGATCAGGAACCTGCGGGCGTCCTCGCCGGAACCGCCGGCTGACAAGGCGTCTGCCCAGTGCTTCGGGTCTTCGGCAAAGCGCTTCGCCGCCAGCGGATCCAGTGCCTGCAGGCCGGTGAAGACGTTGTCGAAATCAACAAACATCGCAGCTCGGATGCCTGGCCTGCGGGAGGGGGAGA
>NZ_JAKFFD010000116.1:0-28755 GCF_036675385.1 Pseudarthrobacter sp.
CACCGTGATCCTGGCCAAAACGGTCAAGGGCTACGGGCTCGGACCCCACTTCGAGGGCCGCAACGCGACCCACCAGATGAAAAAGCTCACCCTCGATGACCTGAAGAAGTTCCGCGACCACCTCCGGATCCCCATCACGGACGAACAGCTCGACGCGGACCTCTACCGGCCCCCGTACTACCACCCCGGCACCGACTCCCCCGAGATTCAGTACATGATGGAGCGCCGCCGCGCCCTAGGCGGCTTCGTCCCCGAACGCCGGCCTGACCACACGCCGGTGGAGCTGCCGGACGCCAAGACCTACGAGGTTGCCAAGCGCGGTTCCGGGAAGCAGCAGGCCGCCACCACCATGACCTTCGTGCGCCTGCTCAAGGACCTGCTCAGGGATAAGAAGTTCGGAAACCGCATTGTCCCCATCGTTCCGGATGAGTCCCGGACCTTCGGCATGGACGCGTTCTTCCCCACGGCCAAGATCTACAATCCGGGCGGCCAGGCCTATCTCTCCGTGGACCGGGACCTGGTCCTGGCCTACAAGGAATCGGCCCAGGGCCAGCTGATCCACCCCGGCATCAACGAAGCAGGGGCGGTCGCGGCGTTCACCGCCGCGGGAACTTCCTACGCCACGCACGGCGTACCGCTGATCCCGGTGTACGTGTTCTACTCCATGTTCGGTTTCCAGCGCACCGGCGACGCCTTCTGGGCCGCCGCGGACCAGATGACCCGCGGCTTCATCATCGGCGCCACCGCCGGGCGGACCACGCTGACCGGCGAAGGCCTCCAGCACGCCGACGGCCACTCCCCGATCCTGGCCTCCACCAACCCGGCCGTCCTCACCTATGACCCCGCGTACGGGTACGAGATGGGCCACATCATCCGGGACGGCATCGAGCGAATGTACGGGCCGGCCGCAAGCGGCGATGGAACCGGACCTGCATCCGATAAGAACCTCATGTACTACATCACGGTCTACAACGAGCCGATCTCCCAGCCGGCCGAACCTGAGAACCTCGACGTCAACGGTGTGCTGAAAGGCATCTACCGGGTGTCGGCGTCGGGTATCGAAGGGCCCAAGAGCCAGATCCTGGCCTCCGGTGTCTCCGTCCCGTGGGCCCTGGATGCCCAGCGGATCCTCGCCGAGGACTGGGGCGTCTCCGCCGACGTCTGGTCCGTCACGTCCTGGAACGAACTGCGCCGCGACGGGCTCGCCGCCGAGGAAGAGGCGTTCCTGAACCCGGGCAAGCCCGCCCGCATACCGTTCGTTGCCCAGCAGCTCGCCGATGCGCAGGGGCCCGTGGTGGCCGTGACCGACTACATGAAGGCCGTCCCGGACCAGATCCGCCAGTTCCTCCCGCACCAGTTCGCCTCCCTCGGAGCCGACGGCTTCGGCTTCTCCGACACCCGCGCAGCAGCCCGCCGCTTCTTCAAGAACGACACCCACTCGATTGTGGTGAAGACCCTGCAGCTGTTGGCCTCCCGCGGGGAAGTGGACGGCGGCGTGCCCGCCTACGCGCTGGACCGCTACAAGCTCCTGGACGTCAACGCCGGGACCACCGGCGGCACCGGAGGCGACGCCTGACCCCCCTCATCCAGACAACAGTTGACGGCAGTGTTCCCGTGGAACACTGCCGTCAACTGTCATGTGGCTGGATAGGCTGGGGCGATGGCTGACCTGGACGAACAACGCACGACGGCGGTGCTGCTTGCCGCCGGCGCCGGAACGCGGCTGGGGCTCGGCCCCAAGGCTTTGCTCCGGTTCCAGGGCCGCACGCTGGTTGAAGTGCTGGCCGACGTGCTGCTCGCAGGCGGCTGCCGGGAGGTGGTGACGGTGCTCGGAGCGGAAGCGGCAACGGTCCGCGCCGCCACCGATCTCAGCCGGCACCGGGTCATCGACAACCCGGACTGGGCCAGCGGAATGGGAAGTTCGTTCCGGGCGGGAGTTACCGCAGCAGCCCCGGGGGACCATGTGCTCATCGCGCTCGTGGACCAGCCAGGCCTGGCCACCGAGACCGTTGCCCGGTTGCTGGCCTCCCACCGGCCCGGCCGCGTGACGGCCGCCGCCTACCGTGGCACGGACGGGAAACTACAGCGGGGACACCCGCTGCTCCTGGATTCCAGCCTGCGTGCTCAAGCCGCGGAAACGGCAACGGGCGACGCCGGGGCACGCCTCTTCCTCCAGGAGCACTCGGGGCTGATCGACCTCGTGGACTGCAGCGACCTCTCCGGCGGCGAAGACCTCGACACCCCCGAGCAGCTGCACCTCCTCGGTTAACCCGGCTCAGTCAAGTTGAACCACACGGCCGCGAGCGGTCCGGGCTAGCGGATCTGGATGTTGCCGCCCTTGAGCGTGTGCGAGCCCGAGTCGTACCCGGTGCCGAGCAGGATCCGGTAGGTGTCGATACCACGGCCGGGCTCGCCGAGGTCCTGGACGTCGATCCGGAACAGGTGCGAGCCCTGGCCGTTGATGGTGGCGCGGCCGAAGATCGTCGCCTGTGTGCGCTGCGCGTTGCAGGTCAACGCCAGGATCTGGATCGACTTCACCTTCTGCGGCTGGGCGGGCCCGTGGTCCTGGTACTGCTGCTGGCCCTTGACGCTGCCGGCGGCGTTCGACTGGGCGTTGCCGCCGAAGGATGCCTTGTCGCCGTTGTTGGCGACGATCGTGCCACCGTTTGTGATGTTGACCTGGCAGAGCGGGGTTGTGGCCGGGAGCGTCCAGACCTTGGTGGCCGTGTCGGAGGGCTCGCCTGGGTCCTGCATGGTGTCGTTGTCAGTGTCGGCGAACGCGCTGATCGCATCCGCGCCCGGGAGTTCGGGGCCCACGTAGCAGAAGGTCGCCTCCCCGTTCGCGTCGGTGGTGTCCGAGCCGCTCGTGTTGACCGACCCGGTGACCGTGAAGCGCACGGTGATGGTCGGCGTCGGGCTGCCCACCGCGTCCTCCACCGTCGCCGTCACGCAGTGCTGGGTGGCGACGTCGTTGGTGTCTGCCGTAGGCGCGAGCGTAAGCGTCGCCGGCGCGCCTGGACCTGCGCCGGAAGGGAGCTTAGTGACGAACACGTCGCGAATCCCGCCGAGGGTCGTGTCGAAGGCGCCGAGCGTCGTGGGGAAGCCGGCGGAGCCGGTGGTCCCGGTCACGTAGGTGTTGCCAGCCGCGTCGACGGCGATGCTGGCGCCGGAGTCCGATCCGCTCCCCCCGAGGTACGTCGAATCGATGAGGCTCGACCCGGTGGGCGAGAGCTTGGTGACGAAGGCGTCGCCGCTGCCGCCATTGAAGGTAGTGTCGAAGGCACCGGCCGTGGTGGGGAAGTCGGCCGAGAACGTTTGGCCGGTCACAGAGGCGCTGCCCGAGGCGTCGACAGCGACGCCGCTGCCAGCTTCCGAGCCGCTCCCTCCGAGGTAGGTCGAGTAGTCCAGGCCGGTGCCGGCGGCGTTCAGCTTGGTCACGTACGCATCATTGGGCCCGCCAAGGCTCGTGTCGAATGCACCGGCGGTGGTGGGGAAGTCCGTCGAACCCGTCTGGCCGGTCACGTAGGCGCTCCCGGTCCCGTCGATCGCGATCCTCGTAGTCGCAGTGCCGAACTCAAAGCCGCTCCCGCCGACGTACGTCGAGTAGACGAGGCCGGTACCGGCGAGATTTAGCTTGGTGACGAAGGCGTCGAAACCGCCATTGAAGGTGGTCCCGAACGCGCCGAGCGTCGTGGGGAAGTCCGCCGAGGGGGTCAGTCCGCCAACGTAGGCGCTCCCCGCTGCGTCAACGACGATTCCTCCACTACCCTCGGCTCCGCTTCCGCCAAGGTAAGTCGAGTAGGCCAGTGCCGAGCCCGTGGGGTCCAGCTTCGTGGCGAACACATCGCGAAACCCGCCGAGGGTCGTGTCAAAGGCGCCGAGCGTGGTGGGGAAGTCCGCAGACTCGGTCATTCCGGTCACGTAGGCGCTCCCCAGGGCGTCCAGGGCAATGCCGTTGCCCTGGTCGCCGACGGCCGTGCCGGTCCCGCCGAGGTAAGTCGAGTAGACGAGTGCTGTGCCGGCGGTGTTCAGTTTGGTGACGAAGACGTCATTAAAGCCGGTGAGGCTGGTGTCGTGGGCGCCGACGGTGGTGGGGAAGTCCGCTGATTGGGTCGTGCCGGTCACGTAGGCGTTCCCCATGCCGTCAAGGGCGACGTAGCCGCCGAACTCGGAGCCGGATCCGCCGAGATAGGTGGAGTAGACGAGGCCGGTGCCGGCGGCGTTCAGCTTGGTGACGAACACGTCAGAGCTGCTGAGGCTGGTGTCGTGGGCGCCAGCGGTGGTGGGGAAGTCCGCGGAACTGGTGGACCCGCTCACGTACGCGTTGCCGGCGGCGTCCACGGCGACGCCCAAGCCGAAGTCGTCAGCGCTCCCCCCGAGGAAGGTCGAGTACGCGAGGCTGGGGTCGATCACCAGCGCCTGGGTTCGGTCGTAGTGGCCGAGCGCGAAGCCGTAGGAGTGGCCTTCGAGCGCGTAGCGGCTCTCGACCGCGCCTTGCCTGCCGTCGGTGAGCTGGTAGCTGGTGGGGGCAGAGTCCCGCAAGGCGCCCAGCGGCGTGTCGACGAGCAGCGCCCCGTCCCCGCCCACGGACAGGCCGTCGGCTCCGGCGTACCCGAGGCGGATGTCGCCGGGGTCGGCCCCCGGGCGCAGGTGGAACTCGTACTTGAGCTCGCCGCCCTGTCCCCGGAAGACCATGTCGATGCCCGGCCACAGCTCGCGGTAGGTCAGTTGCTGGTAGGTGGGCAGGTTCGTGTGGCTCGCACCCGCCGTCAGGTAGTTCACCGTCCCGGGCCCGCTGTCAGTCGCCTCGAGGGTCGCGGCCGCGCTGGAGCCGAGGAACTGAAGCTCGAGCGCCTGGCCGCGCGCACCCTTCGCAAAGGAAAGGATGGCCTTGTCCTGTGTGAAAAAGAAGCTGAAGCCGGCGCCCTGCGAGTAGTAGCGCACGCTCTGGTCGGTTTGGCCGGCGTTCGGGACGAAGGACAGCGGCAGCTTCCCGTAGGCGTCGACGGCGCGCTCCCTGTCCGCCGGTGAGAGGCCGGCCGACCCCGGAACCCCGGGCTGGGGAAGGCCTAAAGCTTGGGCGGCAGGCACCGGCCCGGCCGCCGCCAGCTCGCGGCCTCCAGCGACTCCCGCGGCTGTCGGCGTCAACACGACCGACGCGACGGCGAGCAGGGCAAGGACGATCAGGCCCACGGTGAACCCTAGCCAATGTCTGCCCCCGACCCGGGATCCGGGGAACCCGCCCCAGTCGATCGATCCCTCACGCGAGTATGCAATCCCAACCGACATGGCCCTACCCTCTACTTCGGATGTCCCGACCACGTACCCAGCGCACGGGCGGCGAACACGGACATGAGCACGCCGACCCCTGCAGCCCCCACGAAGTTCCGATGCACGGCGTGCCATCATTCAACCCGACTTGACCTCAGCGCACACGAGTAGTGAGTACTCGTTATTACATGCGGGCCTAGTAATCCACCTGCCGCTTGAGCTTGTTACCGAGCCACAGCATCGCCAGGCTCACTACCAGGAAGCCGACGGAAATGGCGAGGGCAAACACCAGCACCCCGCCCCAGCCACCTGCCCGCGCGGGGTCGACGAACCAGTACGGGTACCAGTTCACCAACGCCCCGCGGACCAGGCTGTAGACCAGGTAGCCGACGGGGTAGAGCAGCCAGTACCAGATGTGCTTGACCGTGAGCGTGGCCCGCGGCGGTTGGAAGAGCCAGTCCACCACCATGACCACCGGGATCAGGTAGTGCACCACGAAGTTGACCCACGGCAGCAGCGAGCCGAGATCTTCCCCGGCGAGCAGCGCACCGAACACGAGTCCCACCACGGCCATGGCGATGGTTGCCGTGCCGCGCGTGACGTCGTCGATTTCGCTGGGGCGTTTGCGGATCAGCACCCTGTAGCCGCTGATGAGAAGCACCAACGCGGCGAAGATGTTGGACAAATTTGTGAAGTAGCTGAAGAAGTTCCAGACGTCGTAACCCATGCCCAAATGAACTGTCAGCTGTGTTCCCACCGCCACCAACGTCAAAAGGCCAAAGAAAAAGCGTCCCCCGATAAGCACAGTTCTCTTGGTCATAGGCCCAATCCTTGCCGAATCCCCAGCTCAGACGCGGTTCGACACTCCAAAGTTGAATGGGCGTGGTCAATTCCAGACGCAAGGAACCCCGCCCCTAATCAGGGGCGGGGTTCCGGGCGTTGGGTCTATGGTCAGCCGGAGATCCGGGAGCGGAAGTTACTGTCCGCCACCTGCGTCGGACGAGCCATCAGGGGCGGCAGCGGCGTGGGTGGGCCGCCTCATGTGGAACTCGCGGATCTCTTCCGGGTTCGGTCCGCCGCGGAACTTGGGCGACGGCTCCTGTCCGCCGCTGATCCGCTCAAGCTCCTGGTCTTCGAACTCTTCCTCGACGCCAAGCATGATGGCGGAATCGTGGTTGGTGATCTCGCCGTTGAACGCCCTGACCATAACGCTCCGGTCGAACTGTCCCTCCCACTTGGAGACGACGAACGTGGCGACGCAGTTGCCCAGGAGGTTCACCACCACCCGCATGGAGTCCATGAGGCGGTCGGCACCGAGCAGCAGGGCCACGCCGGCGACGGGGAAGATCCCTAGTGCTGCGGCGGTGGCGGAGAGAGCCAGGAACGATGAACCGGGTACGCCGGCCATGCCCTTGGAGGTCAGCAGCAGGACGCCGAGCGCGGCCAGCTGCTGGCCGAGGTCCAGGTTGTGGCCGAAGGCCTGCGCCAGGAAGAGCAGGGAGATCGAAAGGTAGATTGCGGCGCCGTCGAGGTTGAACGAATAGCCGGTGGGCACCACCAGGCCGGTGGTGGCGCGGGAGCAGCCGGCGTTGGTCAGCTTGGTCATGATGCGCGGCATCACAGCCTCGGTGGAGGCGGTGCCGAGCGCCAGCAGGAATTCCTCGCGGGTGTACTTCAGGAAGTGCCACAGCGGGACGCGGGCAAAGCCCCAGGCCACGAGGAACAGCAGGCCGATGAAGACGATGGCCGCGCCGTAGCAGGCGGCAATGAGCAACGCATAGGTGCTGAGCGTGTCCAGCCCGTACTGGCCGATGATGAATGCCATGGCACCGAAAGCACCGATCGGGGCAACCTTCATGATCCAGGACATGATCTTGAAGATGAGCTCCAGGACGGTCTCCATGAGGCTGACGACAGGCATGCAGCGCTCGCGTCCGATAACGACGATGGCTGCTCCGAAGAAGACCGAGAAGAACAGGACCTGCAGGAGACTGTTGCTCGCGAAGGCTCCGATGACGCTGGTGGGGATGACGTCCAGGATGAAGTGGGCGGCGTCCTTGGGCACGGCATTGCCGGTCTTGGCGGTCAGCGCTTCCTGGGAGAGGGTGTTGGGATCAATGTTCAGCCCGGCACCGGGCTGGACGATGTTGCCTACGATCAGGCCGAAGACCAGCGCGAAGAGCGTGGCCGCGGTGAAGTAGAGAAGGGCTTTGACTCCGACCCTTCCGACCGCCTTGACGTCGCCTACGGCCGAGATGCCGGTGACGATCACCAGGAAAATCAGCGGCGCGATGATCATTTTAATGAGCTGGATGAATCCATCACCGAGCGGCCTCAGCTGCGAGCCAAGGTTCGGCCAGAAATGTCCGATAAGAACACCTGCCACGACGGCGATCAGAATTTGGAAGAAGAGCGACCTATACAGGGGCTTCTTCTTCTGCGGGGCCGAACTCGCCTTCAGCGCCGCGGAATCTGGGATCTTCATTGATCTGTACCTATCAATCGGGAACAGCCCCGGAGATCGGGGTCTGTTTCAAACGTAACCCCGGTCACACGATTCCGCAAGGGGAAATTGTATTTTCACAATGTGGAAATATGTGAAATTCCTGGGCGATGAAAAATCCGCTACCGAAATGGACGCCCGCCCGGCGAAACACCGGCGCGGACGTCCGCTTCCGCAGCGGAAAGGCGTGGATTATTCTTTGTCAGCCGCGGCCGATGAACGGCATGCCGGCGGCCGTGATCACCACGGAGCCCACGCTGGCCGACGGCGGCATGCCGGCCATCAGGAGCACGGCCCGCGCGGCGTCCTGCACCGGGAAAGTGGGCTCCACCCTGCGGCTGCCGTCAGCCTGCAGGGCGCCGGAGTCCACGCCGATGGTGGACATGATGTCCGTGGCCGTGTTGCCGATGTCGATCTGGCCGCAGGTGATGCCGAAGCCCCTGCCGTCCAGCTCGATGCTTTTGGTCAGGCCCGTCATGGCGTGCTTGGTGACCGTGTAGGCCACCGTCCGCGGCCGCGGCGAATGCGCTGAAATGGACCCGTTGTTGATGATCCGGCCGCCCTGCGGCTCCTGGGATTTCATGGCCCGGACGGCCGCGGCGGCGCACAGCATCGAGCCGGTCAGGTTCACCGCCACCACCGCGTCCCAGTCGGCCACGCTGATTTCATCCACCGACGCGGCCGGGCCGAACACTCCGGCGTTGTTGAACAGGAGGTCAACCCTCCCCCACTTCCCGAGTGCCGCGGCGAAAAGGCGCTCGACGTCGTCGGGCACTGTTACGTCGCAGGGCACCGTCAGCGCCTGGCGGTGGCCGGCCGCCGACTCCAGCAGCGGAGCCTCACGGCGGCCGGCCAACACCACGCGGTACCCGTCGGCCAGCAGGAGCCGCGCCACCGCCCTGCCAATCCCGGAGCCTGCGCCGGTAACGACGGCGACCGGTGCCGGCCGGTGGGGATGTGCGGGCCGGTGGGTTGCAGCCATGGGTCGCTCCTTGGGTTGATGGCCGGGCTGTTGATCGCCGGCTTAGGGCGCAGCGGGCACGTCCGCTGCCGTTATTGGCCAGCCTATGACGGTCTTGGGCCGCGGGGTGGCGTAGGTCCGGACCTTTGAGGTGCTCAGCCGCAGCCGGACCAGCGATTCAGCGATGGTGACCGCAGCCGCCACACCGTCCACCACGGGGACCCCGGCACGCTTCCGGATTTCCTCGTCCAGGCCGGCCATGCCGCCGCAGCCCAAGACAATGACTTCCGCCTTGTCCTCGCGGACAGCCAGCAGCGCCTGTTCGATGATGGCTTCCACAGCGCGCTCCGGCTCCTCCTCCAGCTCCAGGACGGCCATGCCGCTGGCCCGGACCGAGGCGCACCGGGCGTCGAGGCCGGCCAGCTTCAGCCGGTCCTCGATCAGCGGCACGGCCCGGTCCAGGGTGGTGATCACGGAGTACTTGTGGCCCAGGAACATCGCGGTGCTCGCGGCCGCCTCGGTGATGTCCACCACCGGAACGTCAAGGAGCTCCTGGAGCCCTTCGCGGCCGTGCTCGCCGTAGCCGGCCTGGATGACGGCGTCGAACGGCTCCGGGTAGTTGACGACGGCGTCCATCACCGCGATCGCTGCGAGGTAACTCTCAAAGTTTCCCTCGCAGGAGTCTGCGCCGAAGCGCGGAGTAATTCCCACAATCTCCGTGTCCGGCAGCGCGGCCTGTTTTGCCTGCGCGGCGATGGAATCGGTCATGGACTGTGTGGTGTTGACGTTGGCCACAAGGATGCGCATGGTGCTTTTCCTCTTTCGGGACAGGTTGGTTGGCTGGCGCGGGGGTTGGCCGGCGCGGGGGTTGGCCGGCGCGGGGGTCAGTGGGTGCTGGCGACGGCGATCGACTCGCCGTCGACGTCGTCGAGCCGCTGCCTGCGGTCCGAGATGACGTAGTAGACCACCGCGGCGATGCCGGCCGCGACGAACCACGCGAACGGGGCGGCCGCTTCCAGTGCCGGGACAAAGGCGATCAGGAGTGCAATGGCGGCAGCAGGCACCATGGCAATGATGGCCCGGGGGTTGTAACCCTTTTTGTAGTAGTAGGCACCTGCCGGGTCCTCGGAGTAGAGCTCAAGGACGTTGACCTTGCCGCGGCGCAGCAGCCAGTAATCGGCCATAACAACGCCGAACAGCGGGCCGAGCAGGGCTCCGAGTCCGCCCAGGAAGTACACGATGACGAGCGGGTTGTTGTACAGGTTCCACGGCAGGATGATGAGGCCGATGGTGCCGCTGACCCAGGCCGCCTTGCGGAAGTTCAGGTGCTTCGGGAAGAGGTTGGTCAGGGCATAGACGGGTGCCACAAAGTTGGCCATCAGGTTCACGGCGATGGTCAGGATCAGCAGGGCAAGGCAGGCCAGGACAAGGAAGAGCGTATTCGGGATGGTCTGGACGATGTCCGACGGGCTCTGGATGACAGTGCCGTTGATCTTGAACTGTCCACCGGCCATCACCACAACGATCGCGCCGAAGAGGAGCATGTTGATGGGGATGCCCCAGAAGTTGCCGCGAACCACGGCCTGCTTGGAGACGGCGGACCGGGTGAAGTCGCAGAAGTTCAGGACGAACGTTCCGTAGATGGCCACCCACAGGGCTCCGCCGGCGAAGATGGTGCGCCACATGTCGCCGCCTTCGAGGGCGTTGTCCCCGGCCCAGGCGATGGAGCCGCCAGCTTCGACGAAGATCCAGACGGCGATGGCCGCCATGGTGACCAGGATGATGGGGCCGGCGAAGGCCTCATACTTGCGGATCATCTCCATGCCGAAGCTGACGATGATCAGCTGGACGATCCAGAGGAATACGAACGAAGCCCAGCCCAGCGTGGACAGGCCGAGAATGGAGTTGGCGTCGAGCTCCTGCAGCGAGGGAACCATGGCCACGAGCATGACCCTGAGCACCACGGACGCGAGGTACGTCTGGATGCCGAACCAGGCCACGGCCACTGCCCCGCGCAGGAGGCTGGCAATCTGGGCGCCCCTGATGCCGAAGCTGATCCGGCTCATGACGGGGAACGGGACACCGGTCTTTACGCCCATAAAGCCGGACAAGCTGAGGAGCGCAAACAGCAGGACGGCGCCGACTCCCAGGGCGAGCAGGATCTGCCAGCCGCCCAGCCCGAGGGCGAAGAGCCCGATGGCAAAGGCGTAGTTGCCAAGGCTGTGGACGTCGTTGGCCCACAGAGTGAAAATGCTGTAGCCGGTCCAGCGGCGGCCTTCCCGCTTCGTCGGGGCAAGGTCGATGTTGTAGAGGGTGGGGCTGATGGTTGTGCCGGAGGCGGCGCTGGCTATGTCGCAAAGCGTGTCGACACCCACGGAGGGGTGGGCTGCTTTGTCCAGGTCAACTGCTGTCTCGGGTGCCGGTTCAACGCCGGTCAACGGGGTTGTCTGCATCGTGATCTCACTTCTTGAAGATGTCTTCCATGTGTTCCGCTGTGGGATTTATGCCGGAATTACCGGCAGAAGCGTCGTTGCTTTTCCACAATGCGGAAAATGGGTATCGAGTAGTGAAATAACGGTATGACCCAGGTCACGCATCAGTCAAGGGGTTGCCGAAACGCGGCCAGTCACAAACGGTCAGCAACGGTGTCAGCGGGACGGAACTGCGGCTCCTTCCTTCAAGCCCAGGTAGATCTTGTCCCGGCCGATCGGCAGCTCCGCGAACCGGACCCCCGTCGCGTTCCGGATGGCGTTGGCCAGGGCGGGGGCCACCGGGTTGAACGGACTTTCGCTCATGGATTTCGCCCCGAGCGGGCCCACCTTGTCATTGGTGGAGGCGAAGTAGACCTCGCTGCGCGGCACGTCCGCGAAGGACGGGATGTGGTACTGCCGCAGGATGTCCGTGGTGACCCGGCCGACGTCGTCCACCCGGACCTCCTCATACAGTGCAGCGCCCAGCGCCTGCGCGATTCCTCCCTCGATCTGGCCGCGGCACTGCCGCGGATTAACCACCACGCCGGCGTCGGCTGCCTGGACACTCTGGAGAATCCGCAGCTCCCCCGTGCCGGTGTTGACCGCCACCCGGAACCCGTGGACGTTGAACGCCACCGATCGCGGGGTCCCGTCCCAGTGGCCCTCGACGGCGAGCTGGACGCCCTGGTGCAACGCGGCGACGTGGATGTCCGCGAGCAGAACCCGCCGTCCGGCACAGTCCACGCCGCCGTCGTCGAGCACACATTCGGTCTCCGGCACGCCGGTCAGCGCCGCGGCGACGGTGACGATCCGGGAGGCCAGCTCGGTAGCCGCCATCAGGGTGGCCTTGCCGGCCACCACCGTCCCGGCCGACCCGAACGCGCCGGTGTCGTGCTCCACCAGGTCGGTATCGGACTGCCGCACGGACACCTTGGCTGCCGTGGTGGACAGCGCCGTCGCGGCCAGCTGCGCGTGCACGGTGGTGGTGCCGTTACCGAATTCGGCGGTCCCGACGTCGGCCGCGAACGTTCCGTCCGGGAGCAGGCTCACGCGGGTGTGGGCGAAGTGGCCGCGGGGCGGGACGGTGTCGATCATGGACAGCGCGGAACCTTCGCCGGTGACCCAGTCCGGGCCGAGGTCGTCGAGGCCGGCGTCGCGGTAGCGCTGCTTGCCGCGGTCCAGGGCATCTCGCACCAGGGAGATGCACTGGTCCAGGCCGTAGCTGCCGTAGTGGACGTCTTCCTCGGGCTCGGGGTTGGTGGAGAGCATGTCATCGCCTTCGCGCACCATGTTCCGGCGCCGGAATTCCAGGGGATCCATCCCGATGCCGACAGCCAGCTCATCGATGGCCGACTCGATCGCGAAGATCGTCTGGCTCAGCCCGTAGCCGCGGAACGCCCCGGCAGGCACAGTGTTGGTGTAGACGGCATGCGCGTCCACTTTCTTGTTGGCGCACTTGTACACGGCCAGCGATTCCCCGCAGCCGTGGAACATCACACCGGGGGCGTGGTTGCCGTACGCGCCGGTGTTGGTGACCACGTCCAGCTGCAGCGCGGTGAGGAGCCCGTCCTTGCTGGCGCCTGCCTTGAGCTTGATGGTGAAGGGGTGCCGCGTGGTGGTGGCGGTGAACTGCTCCGTCCGCGTGAACTCCACCTGCACGGGCTGGCGCAGCGTGAGCGCGGCGAGGGCTACGAGGTCCTCGGTGAGCACTTCCTGCTTGCCGCCGAAGCCGCCGCCCACTCGGCCGGCCACCACGCGGATGCGGTCCTCCGGCAGGTCGAACACCCGGCCCAGTGTGCGCCGGACCAGGAACGGGACCTGGCTGGAGGTGCGGACCACGAGGCGGTCTTCCTCGTCGAGCCAGGCGATGGAGGAGTGCGTCTCCAGGGCGACGTGCTGCACGCGCTGCGTCCTGTACGTGTGCTCATGGATGAAGTCGGCAGCGGCGAAACCGTCCGCCACACTGCCCAGCTCCGAGTGCAGCTCGGCCACGACGTTCTGTCTCGGCCGCGAGATCCGGGCCTTCAGTGCGTCCTTGTCCCCGTGCAGTGCCGGAGCGCCGGGGAGCATGGCGTCCTGCGGGCTGAAGACGGTGTCCAGCAGCTCGTATTCCACCTGCAGGGCGCGGGCCCCGGCTTCGGCGGCACCCACCGATTCGGCCACGACGGCGGCCACACGCTGGCCGATGAACCGCACCACGTCATCGAGGACGCGGGTGTCGTCGGGATCGTCCGTGTAGAGCTCGTGCTGGGCGGTGGAAAAATGCTGCGCCGGGGCGTCCTCGTGGGTGAAGACCGCGACGACGCCGGGCACCTGGAGCGCGGCCGTCCTGTCGATGGAGACAATCCGCGCGTGCGCGTGGGGTGAGCGGAGCAGCTTCAGGTGCAGCAGGCCTTCTAGCTCGTCGGCGGGGACGTCCAGGGTGTAGCGGGCGGTGCCGGTGACGACGGCGAGGCCCGCCGGGGCGGGCACGTTGTCGCCGAGCTGCCCGGCGGGGGCTGCGGCGGCGGTAGGCGCGCTGCTCCCCAAAGCTGCCGCGCCGCCGTCGTCGTGATTGTGCTTATCGCGGATCCCGCACACGGCGTCCGCGATGGAACGGTAGCCGGTGCAGCGGCAGAGGTTGCCCTTGAGGCTGCGGGGCAGGTTGGCTTTCTGTTCGTCGTCGAAGGTGGCTGCGGTCATCATCATGCCGGCGGTGCAGAAGCCGCACTGGAAGCCCTGTTCGGCCAGGAACTGCTCCTGCACGGGGTGCAGCGCTCCGCCGCTTGCACCGGACGTCCCGGCGAGTCCTTCGATGGTGGTGACGGCCTTGCCGTCGGCGCGGACGGCCGGGTAGATGCAGCTGTGCACGGGTGTGCCGTCCACGTGGACGGTGCAGGCACCGCAGTCGCCGCCGTCGCAGCCTTTTTTGACCCCGAAGTTGCCCTGTTCGCGCAGGAACGTGCGCAGGCACTGGCCCGGGCGGGGTGTGGCCGGGGCGGCGGTGCCGTTGATTTCGATTGCCATGCTCAGGCCTCCTTCTGCTGCTTGTTCTGTGCTGTGTCGGGTTGCGCGCTCGGCTGCGGCGAGGTGGCGTGCGGCCGGCCGGTCCAGAAATCGCCCGACACGGTGAGCCGTTCCTCCAGCAGTTCCGCACGGATCTCCTCGGCAAGCCGGAGGGTCATGTCCCGGCGCCACTCGGGCAGCCCGTGGATGTCGTCGTGGTACAGCTCCGCGGGAATGGCCTTCCCGACGGCGGCCGCCAGGGCCGCCGGGCCAGCCATCTTGGCAGCGGTGAAGCGCAGCTGCACGGGACGTTTGGTGGCGGCGGTGACGGTGATGACCAGGCCGCCGTCGGCATCCCGCCGTCCGATCAGCAGGACTCCGGAACGGCCGAGGTTGCTGAGCGAGAGCCGCCGGAAGGCCACCTTCGCGGACAAGGCCGACGCCGGCAAGTGGATGCTGCGCAGGAGCTCGCCGGGTGCCAGGCTGTTTTGCCCGTCCCCGGTGATGAACGTGGCCACCGGGACCGTGCGGCTGCTGCCGCCGGGGCCGAGGATGGTGGCGGTGGCGTCCAGCCCTGCGCAGAGCGAGATCATTGGCCCGGCCGGGAGCGAGGTGCACAGGTTGCCGCCCACGGTGGACATGTTCCAGACCTTGAACGATGCCACGAAGGAGTCGCAGCAGGGACGGAACAGGTCCAGGCCCGGCCACTCCCGGCCGGCAACTTCGTCCAAACCCGGGAGGGCGTAAAGCTCCGCGACGGTGCACGTGGCGGCCAGTTCTATCCCGGCGTCGCTCACGGTCACGGCGGGCCAACCCGCTTGGCCAAGGTCCAGCAGCCGCTTCAGGACCGTACTCCCGTAGGAGAACAGCACCGTGCCGCCGGCCAGCCAGGCATCGCCGTCGCGCCATTCGGCGGGGTCCGTCGTGGGCACGACGGCCTCGATGGTGTTCATGTCCATGGGTCCTCCTGGCGGGGTTCGTGCGTAGAGCGGGGTTCGTGCGTGGGGGGTTCTGAGGTGGGGTGGTCGTGCGTGCGGGGTTCTGATGTGGGGTGGATGGGGCCGCTGCCGTCCTTGAGAGAGGGCGCCTTGAGCGGCGCCGGCGTGGTGCTGCCCCGTCCGGCCCGGCCGCGGGAGGCGATGATCTCGGCCGTAATGGACACCGCGACCTCGGCCGGGGTGACCGCGCCAAAATCCAGGCCGATGGGCGAATGGAGCCGCTCCAGCGCTTCCGCCGGAGTGCCGTCGGCGAGCAGCGCGTCGATCCGCTGGCGGTGGCTGCGCCGTGAACCCATGGCGCCCACATAGGCGAGGCCCAGGCCAAGCGCGGTTTCCAGCAGCGGGATGTCGAACTTCGGGTCGTGGGTCAGCACACACACCACGGTGCGGCCGTCCACGCGTCCTGCGGCTGCTTCTGCGGCAAGGTAGCGGTGCGGCCAGTCAGTGACCACCTGGTCGGCGGCGAGGAAGCGGCGCTGGTTCGAAAAAGCCGGCCGGGCATCACACAGGGTGACGTCATAGCCCAGCAGTTTCCCGGCCGGGAGCAGCGCGGCGCCGAAGTCGTTGGCGCCGAAGATCAGCATGCGCGCGGCCGGGAGCCGGCTTTCCACGAACAGGGTGATGGGTTCGGGGTGGGTCTGGTCCCGGCTGTCGGAGCAGCCGCCGGGTGGTGCCACGCGGACCAAACCGGCGCGGCCGCCTTGGAGCAGCGGCTCGAGCTGGGCGGCTGCCGCGTAAACAGTGGCGGGATGGTCACCCACCAGCCGGGCAAGTTCCGGGGACTCCATGGCGCGGAACCGCACAGGATCCTGCACGACGACGGCTCCCCCGCCGGCGTCGAGCCGGCGGATCAGTGCCAGGGCAGTGGTGGACTGGCGGCCCGCCAGGCTGTTCAGCATGGCGAAGTCCATGGCCTCCAGCGAGGATCCGAGCGGCTGGATGTGGACCTCCAGCTCTCCTCCGCAGGAGAGTCCGACGGCGAACGCGTCCTCGGCACTGTAGCCGAACGACTCAAGGCGGCTGCCGCCGTCGCGCATTACTGCAAGGGCGGCGTTCACCACGGCCCCCTCCACGCATCCGCCGGAGAGGCTGCCCAGGACGTCCCCGTGCTCCGACACAAGCATGGACGTGCCGAGCGGCCGGGGCACGGAGCCGCCCGCGGCCACGATGGTGGCGACGGCGCAGCGCTGGCCGGAGACCGCGGGCCGCCAGCCTCCCAGTGAAGGTATTAGGTCCAGCATGGCAACACGTCCTTTACCACTGAGGTCCCGGACGGGAATCCTGTCCGGAACAGAGCGCGGTCTTGCCTCATAATCTCATTCCTTGCTGGTGTAGAGGGAAAGTCACGGGAGTTGTTTGAGGGGACCGGGGCGGGGCCTCTAATCCCGCCCCGGTCCGTGACGGCCCAGCCGCACTCCACCGCCGCCCGCCGTCGTGGGTTCCGGTGCTGTGGACCACGGCGGCGGACGCCTACTCGATGCGGTGGGTGCGGATGGACCGCCGTTTAAGGCGCCCGAATGGGCGGTTACGCCGGGGGCCTACGCGCCCAGCAGGGCGTTGATCGGCCCGCGGGCGAAGTAGATGATGAAGCCCGCGGTGACCACCCACATGAGCGGATGGACCTTGCCGGCCCGGCCGGACGCCGCACTGATGACCGCGAAGGAGATGAATCCGACGCCGATGCCGTTGGCGATCGAGTAGGTCAGCGGCATGGTGATGATGGTCAGGAAGGCCGGCAGTGCGATAGAGAACTTGCTGAACTTGATCTCGCGGATCTGTGCCATCATCATGGCACCCACCACCACCAGGGCGGCTGCCGCCACTTCGAGCGGCACCACCGAGGTCAGCGGCGTAAAGAACATCGAGCCCAGGAACAGCACGCCGGTGACCACGGAGGCCAGGCCGGTACGGGCACCTTCGCCGATGCCGGCCGCGGAATCGATGTAAACGGTGTTGGACGAGCCGGACGTTCCGCCGCCCACCACTGCGCCCATGCCTTCGACGATGAAGGCCGACTTCAGCCTGGGGAACGTGCCGTCCTTGTGCGCCACTCCGGCGCTCTTGGCGAGCCCGGTCATGGTGCCCATGGCGTCGAAGAAGTTGGTGAACACCAGGGTGAACACCAGCATGGTGGCCGCGAGGCCGCCGATCCTTGAGAACGAGCCGAAGAGATCGAACTGGCCCACCAGGCTGAAGTCCGGGGCGGAGACCAGCTGGCCGGCGAGCACGGGCACGTTGAGGTGCCAGCCGCCGGGGTTGTCGGCGCTGCCGGGTCCGATGTGCATAACGGCCTCGACGACGGCGGCGAGGGCGGTGGTGGCGACGATGCCGATCAGGAGGCCGCCCTGGATCTTGCGGGCCACGAGGATTCCCATGACCAGCAGGCCGACGATGAAGACGAGGGTGGGGATGGAGGTGATGGAGCCGTCGTTGCCGAGCTGGACCGGCGGGCCGCCTTTGGTGGGGCGGACAAAGCCGGAGTCGACGAAGCCGATGAAGGCGATGAACAGGCCGATGCCAACGGTGATGGCGGCCTTGAGTTCCTTGGGGACTGCCTTGAAGATCGCCGTCCGGGCACCCGTGGCGCCGAAGAGGACAATCAGGATGCCGTTGATGACCACCAGGCCCATGGCTTCGGGCCAGGTGACGTCCTGGATGACGGCCACGGCCAGGAACGAGTTGATGCCCAGGCCCGCCGCGAGCCCGAACGGCAGGTTGGCGACGAGGCCGAACACGATGGTCATAACGCCGGCGGTGAGCCCGGTAACGGCCCCCACCTGCGCTGCCGAGAGCCAGCCGCCGGCGACGTCCGTGGGGGCGTTCTCGGCCGAGAAACCGCCCAGGATCAGCGGGTTGAGGATCACGATGTAGGCCATCGTGAAGAACGTGACAATGCCGCCGCGGAATTCGCGGGCCAGCGTGGAGCCACGCTTGGTGATCTGGAAGAAACTATCCAGGAAGGATTTCGACGCCGGGGGCCGGGGTGCCGCCGTGTGCTCTGCGCCTTCGGGCGCAGCCTGCTTTTCAGCTGCGGTTCGCATTTCTGCGGGGTCCAGGATTGTCATGTCAGCCACCGGATCCTAGTAGTCAATCCTGGAATCGAGCGTGTTCCAGGTGTTGAACGGTTCCAGGATGGCGGGAGCCTGGGGGTCGCCCAGTTCCAGCTTGGCGACCGGCATCAGTGCATCCCGGTCCTCGTTCTCGAAGTACTCGTAGAAGACCGCGTCGTCGAAGCCCACGGAGGCTGCGTCGTGCCGGTCGGCGGCGAAGACCACGTTGCCGATCCGGGCCCAGAGGGCCGAGGCCAGGCACATGGGGCAGGGCTCGCAGCTCGTGTAGAGGGTGGCTCCGCTGAGATCGAAGGTGCCGAGCTCGCGGCAGGCATTGCGGATGGCGGTGACCTCGGCGTGGGCCGTGGGGTCGTTTGTGGCGGTGACCCGGTTGACGCCTTCGAAGGCGCGGCCTTCCGCGGTGACAACGACGGCGCCGAACGGGCCGCCGCTGTCCAGGACGTTGGCTGTTGCCAGATTTATGGATGCGGCCAGGAAATGTTCGGCCGTGACGGTTGTGCTCATTTTGCGACTTCCTTAGTGGCAAGGAAGCCCAGTAACCCGACGGGGACGCGCCAGTGATACGGCTACCAGGCTTCAGCATGTGCTTTTGAAGGTTCGCCTGGTAGATAGCTTCCCGGAGTCCGGGTGCCCGCCTTTGGCAAGATCGAGATTAGCACCGGACCTGTGATCAGCGCCATAGTTTTCTGGAAACTTAATTTCGTGATGTGAAATTCAGGTTTCAGCGGGTCACATTGACGCGCTTCCGCGTGCGTCCTACGCTGATTGCCACCGGCTACCCATGGGCAGGCCGCCACCTGGATCAGCAGACAGGGCCTAACTGAGCTGGAACGCATTTGTTGCCGACCAGACAAGGAGCCATCCATGGCCCACCCGCTTACCCCGTCCCCGGTCTCATCCCCTGTCCCATCCCCGTCCAGGCTCTGGATCAAGAACCCGCTCGCCACTTTCACCGCCAACGGGCTCGACGCCGGTGGCGGCATCGTGGTCAGCGGCGGCATTATCGCCGAGCTGGTTCCGGCCGGCGGGCAGCCGTCCGCACCCTGCTCCGCCGTCTTCGATGCTTCCGCGCATGTCCTGATGCCCGGCCTGATCAACACGCACCACCACTTCTACCAAACCCTCACGCGCGCCTGGGGTCCGGTGGCCAACGCCCCGCTGTTCCCCTGGCTGCAGAACCTCTACCCGGTCTGGGCGCGCCTGACACCGGACAGCCTGGAACTCGCGGTGAAGGTGGCCCTGGCCGAGCTGCTGCTCTCCGGCTGCACCACGGCAGCCGACCACCACTACCTGTTCCCCGCGGGACTCGAGAACGCGATCGACGTGGAGGTCGGCGTCGTACGCGAATTGGGCATGCGGGCCACGCTCACGCGCGGCTCCATGACGTTGGGAACGGACGACGGCGGCCTGCCGCCGCAGTCCACCGTGCAGCGGCCGGAGGTCATCCTGGCGGACAGCGAACGCCTCATTTCGAAGTACCACGAGCGCGGCGACGGTGCCGTCATCCAGATTGCACTGGCCCCGTGTTCGCCGTTCTCGGTGACCAAGGAAATCATGGCCGAGAGCGCCTTGATGGCAGAGCGGCTGGACGTCCGGCTGCACACGCACCTCGCCGAAACCATTGACGAGGAAGACTTCTGCCTCTCGATGTTCGGCCTGCGCACCGTGGACTACCTGGAGAGCGTCGGCTGGCTGGGCAACCGCACCTGGCTGGGCCACGGCATCCACTTCAACGACGACGAGATCGCCCGGCTGGGAGCCGCCGGCACCGCCGTCGCGCACTGCCCGACGTCGAACATGCGGCTCGCGTCAGGCACCGCTCGTGTGCTGGAACTTGAGGCAGCCGGGGTCCCCGTGGGGCTGGGCGTGGACGGATCGGCGTCGAACGATGCCTCCAACATGATCCTGGAAGCCCGGCAAGCGCTCTATCTGCAGCGGCTGCGCTACGGCGCGGACGTGCCGGTGGAGCGCGCGCTGGGCTGGGCGACGCGGGGCTCGGCAGCCGTGCTGGGTCGCTCCGATATTGGTCAACTGGCGCCGGGGATGCAGGCCGACCTGGCACTCTTCCGCCTCGACGACCTGCGCTTCTCCGGGAGCCACGACCCCATTGCGGCACTGTTGCTGTGCGGCGCGGACCGCGCGGACCGGGTGATGGTGGGCGGGCAATGGCGCGTGGTGGATGGTCAGATCCCCGGCCTGGACGTCGCCGGGCTCATGGCGGAGCACTCGGCCGCGGCCCGGAAGCTCGTGAACGGCTAGGCCAGGGCAGGCTGCGGGCTCCGTCCGCTCCGTCCGGACCGTCCACCTCCCTCCGTTTCGATGGTTCCCTGCGCAGACGATGGTTCGAACCATCGAGTATGCAGGGAACCATCGAAATGGCGCCGCTAACCTGCATGTCGGAGGGCCCGCAGGACGCGCATCTTGAACTCGTGTTCCTGGAACAGGTCCTGCCACTTGATCCGGATGAATGTCCACCCCTCCTCGGTCAGCGCCTTTTCACGTTGCCGCTCCTTGTAGATGACCTCGTCGGTTGGCTCGTAGTCGAAGTACTTCACCTTGCCGTCGAATTCCAGTGCCACCTTCTTCTCCCGCCAAGCGAAGTCCAGCCGGTGCTTGCCTTCCGGCGACCATACGACCACCTGGAGCTCGGGCGCTTCAATGCAGAGCCGGTGAATCAACTCACGCGTCAACGTCTCACCCGGTGACTCCGACCGCACGTCTGCGTTCTCAATGGCTCGACGCAGCGTTCGTACGCCATTGCGTCCCGCCAACGAAGCACTCATCCGACGGATTTCCGCCAGGTCAGCGCCCATCCTGAGGGCATGATCCATCAACACCAGGGCCTGCCTGTTGGTCAGCATGAGGCAGCAATCCACCACGGTGCGCTCCAGTGAAGTGCAGGGCATGCCGTCCACGAAGACAATGTCCGCTGTCTGCAGCGACCTTGTGTGGGCGACTACGTCGCGGCCATGGGAAGTGCGCGAAGGAGCCGACTCCTGGGTGACGTGCACACAATCGTCAACGTCCCACAGGTACAACCGGTGGAGGCGGGCAGCCGAGGTGTGGCTGTAGACGAAGCCGCCGCCCGACGTCGTGAGCGTTCCGTGAGCGTGCGCGGCGATCAGTTGCCGGCTGCGCACCCAAGGTTTTTGGCCCGCCCACGTGCTGCCGCGAATGTAACAACCTCGGCGGAGCCTGACCAGGCTGCCGGCTCGCACCAAAGCCGATACTTTGCGTGCATTGAGCCCGGACTCCTGCAGCTCGCCGGTCCGCCACAGGTCCATTCCAGTGGGCAGCACGCCACCCGTAGTCATCGTCAACTGCGCGTTGTTCGTCATGGGACAAGCCTCGAACGGCACTACCGGTGGGCGACAGCGGAGTTCGTGCTATGTGGATAACGCCGGATCAGGCTCGGAGGCTCGTGAACGGCTAGGCACGGAAAAGCGGGCGGCACCTCCCCAGGTGCCACCCGCCCGTTGACTCTGTTGCGCAGAGTCCGCCCTGAACAGGGCCCACCGCCGCAGGGTTCCCTGTCCGAGCTTGCGAGGAGAGGGGCTGCTGGGGATGGAGCTCTTAGGGACGCTGCCGGCCGAATACCGGGAGCGCGCGCATCCAGCGGGAGAACCCGCCTGCACGGTCACAGTCGGCCGGAATGTAGAAGTCGGGATCCGTGGCGCCGAACGGCAGGTACAGCTCCTGGCCGGGGGCCGGGAAATCCACGACGTTGTTCTTATCCTTCGAGTCCATCTGTTCCTCCTCGTTCTTGCTGTTGGCTTTTCCGTAATTCGGAAAACTTTTATTGTTATGTGGAAATTCTATGAGGGTCCGGGATCGGCGTCAAGACCTCGGCCGCACGGACGCACGCCCGGCCGGTCACAATCGGAAAGTACATAACAATTCCAGGGAGGTGATGTACACCACTGGCAGGAGTGGGCTACGCTTTTTTCACTTCGTGGCGCAGGTCACGTAACCTGGGAGCAGCAGGCAGGGTCGTAATGAGCTGGCATCAATGGATGCCGGCTCTTTTTTGTTGGGTCGGCTCCACCAGAAACGCGTTGGAAATACGCGCTTAATTTCGTTGGTGGACCGTAAAGGTTCCACCTCGTAGAAGTTGGGATATGACCATGAGCAACAAAATCGTCCTCGGCGACAACCAGTACGGCAAGGCAGAAGTCCGCGTCGTCAAAGTCACCCGCGACACCGACCGCCACCAGATCGAAGACCTGAACGTAACGTCGCAGCTGCGCGGCGATTTCGAGGCTGCGCACCTGAAAGGCGACAACGCCCATGTCGTCGCCACGGACACCCAGAAGAACACCATCTACGCCTTCGCCCGGGCGGGCGTTGGCTCCCCCGAAGCCTTCCTTCTTCGCCTCAGCGAGCACTTCACGTCAGGCTTCGACTGGGTTACGGGCGGCCGCTGGGAAGCCGAGTCCTACACCTGGGACCGCATCCAGTCGCACGGCTCCGAACACGACCACAGCTTTGTCCGGAACGGGCAGGAAGTCCGGACCGCCGTCGTGGTCCGGGACGGCAACACCACGCACGTGATCTCCGGGCTCAAGGACCTGACCGTCCTGAAGACCACCCAGTCCGGCTTTGTCGGCTACCCGCGAGACAAGTACACCACCCTGCCCGAGACCACGGACCGCATCCTGGCCACGGATGTTTCCGCCCGCTGGCGCTACAGTACGGGTCTGGACCACACGGCCACGGACTTCAACAAGAGCTACGAGGACATCAAGGCCCTGCTGCTCGAGGGCTTTACGGAGAACTACTCCCACGCCCTGCAGCAGACCCTGTTCGACATGGGCAAGAAGGTCCTGGAAGCACACGGCGAAGTGGACGAGATCAAGTTCTCGATGCCCAACAAGCACCACTTCCTGGTTGACCTCAGCCCATTCGGGCTCGACAACCCCAACGAGGTCTTCTTCGCCGCGGACCGCCCCTATGGCCTGATCGAGGCCACGGTCCAGCGCGAAAACTCAGGCACGGCCCCCGCCGCCTGGAACGGCATTGCCGGCTTCTGCTGATCTGCCACCGGGTCTCGACGGGCTCGACCACCGGACAACGCCGGTGGTTGGGCCCGTCTTCCCTGGTTGGGCCCGTCCCCCCTGGTTGGGCCCGTCTCCGGTGATTGAGCTTGTCGAAATCCACCCGGTCACGCTCCCCAAAGCCCCAAATTGTTAGCCAGACATTGTTAGCCAGACGAAGGCGTCTGCCATGAACCAAGAAAGTCTGCCATGAACAGCAAGAAGAATTCCCGGCCCGCGTCGACTAGTTCCACGGCCCGCCCCGAGGACAAGCGCCTCTCCATCGGAAGCACGTTCGCGTACGGCTTCCAGCACGTATTGACCATGTATGGCGGCATCATCGCCCCGCCGCTCATCATCGGAGCCGCGGCCGGCATGTCCGCCACGGACATCGGCCTGCTCATCGCGGCCTGCCTGTTTGTGGGCGGCCTCGCCACCATTCTGCAGACCGTGGGCATCCCGTTCTTCGGATCGCAGCTGCCGCTGGTCCAGGGCGTCTCGTTCGCCGGCGTCTCCACCATGGTGGCGATCGTCCAGGGCGGCGGCGGCATCCAGGCCGTCTTCGGCTCCGTGATTGTGGCGTCCCTGATCGGCCTGGCCATCACGCCGCTCTTCTCCAGAATCATCAAGTTCTTCCCTCCTGTGGTCACCGGCACGGTCATCACCACGATCGGCCTGACCCTCATGCCGGTCGCCGCCAACTGGGCCATGGGCGGCAACGCCAAGGCCGAGAACTACGGGAGCGTGGCCAACATCGGCCTCGCCGCGGCCACCATGGGCATCGTCCTGCTGCTGAGCAAGGTGGGCAACGCCGCCATCTCCCGCCTGTCAATCCTGCTCGCCATGGTGATCGGCACCGTGATTGCACTGTTCACGGGCATGGCCGATTTCTCCAAAGTGGGCCAGGGCGACGTTGTCGCCTTCCCCACGCCGTTCGCCTTTGGCCTGCCGACCTTTGAGATCGCGGCGATCATTTCGATGCTGATTGTCATCCTGGTGACGCTCACCGAGACCTCGGCGGACATCATCGCCGTCGGCGAGATCGTGGACACCAAGGTGGACTCACGCCGCATCGGAGACGGCCTCCGTGCTGACATGCTCTCAAGCGCCATCTCGCCCCTGTTCAACTCCTTCACCCAGAGCGCCTTCGCCCAGAACGTGGGCCTCGTGGCGATCACGGGCATCAAGAGCCGCTTCGTGGTGAGCGCCGGCGGGCTCATCCTCGTGATCCTGGGCCTGCTGCCCATCCTTGGCCGAGTGGTCGCAGCGGTTCCGACCCCCGTCCTGGGCGGCGCCGGCGTCGTACTCTTTGGAACGGTGGCCGCCAGCGGCATCCGCACGCTTGCCAAGGTGGAGTACAAAAACAACATGAACCTGGTCATCGTGGCCGCCTCCATCGGCTTTGGCATGATCCCGATTGCGGCCCCGAAGTTCTACGACCAGTTCCCGTCCTGGTTCTCCACGATCTTCCACTCGGGCATCAGCTCGGCCGCCGTCATGGCCATCCTGCTGAACCTGCTCTTCAACCACCTCAAGGCCGGCAACTCGGAGAACCAGTCAGTGTTTGTGGCCGGCACCGCCCGGGTGGTCACTGAAGCCGACTTGAAGATCCTGGCCGACGGCGACCGGTACGAGGGCGGCAAACTGATCGACGCCGAAGGCAAGGAAGTCCCGGTGGAGTCGTCGTCGAAGTCTGACCACTAGCGTCACCCAGCACCACCCACAACGCCAAGCGCGAACGGACACTTGGGGCCCAGAATCCGCAGATTCCAGGGCCCCAAGTGTCCGTTCGCGCTGTTGTGGTTAAGGGCTGACGACGGCGGGACGCATCAGTTCTGGTTGAGCTCCGCCGAGATCGCCAGCGCGGCCTGGCGCAGCAGCGGCACGGCGCGGTCGGCGAAACTCTGGTCCACGCGGCTGATCGGCCCGGAGACCGAGATCGCGGCAGGGGTGGGCGCGTTGGGCACGGCCATCGCGAAGCAGCGCACGCCAAGCTCCTGCTCTTCCTCGTCGATGGAGTAGCCGCGTTCACGGATCAGCTTGAGATCGGCCAAGAGGGAATCGATGTCGCCGATGCTCTTGGCCGTTGGGGTGGGCATGCCGGTGCGGGCCACGATGCCGCGCACCACGTCGTCGTCCAGCTGGGCCAGGATTGCCTTGCCGACGCCGGTGTCGTGCGTGTGGGCGCGGCGGCCCACCTCGGTGAACATGCGCATGGAGTGCAGGGAGGGCACCTGGGCCACGTAGATGACCATGTCCGAATCCAGCACGGCCATGTTGGAGGTTTCGCCGAGGCGCTCCACGAGGTTCTTCAGCTGCGGGCGGGCCACGGCTCCGAGCTGCTTGCTGGCGCCTTCGCCGAGCCGGATCAGCCGGGGGCCCAGTGCGTAGCGGCGGTTGGGCAGCTGGCGGATGTAGCCAAGCGAGACCAGCGTGCGCAGCAGTCGGTGGATGGTGGGCAGGGGCAGGTCCGTGGAGGAGGAGAGCTCGCTGAGCGTCACGTCTCCGCCGGCGTCCGTGATGAGTTCCAGCAGTTCGAAGACGCGCTCGACGGACTGCACGCCTCCGGAGGCTTTTTCAGCCATTCCGTTGCCTCCTTGGGGCTCAGATTCTGACAACTCTTATCCACATCGTGAAAAGAGTTGCTTAGAACACTCAACATACAGCACCGCCGGGCCGGACGCGATGCCCCCAAACATGACCGCCAGGGGGTTGCATTTCCACTTGGCAGATAATAATATCCATAATACGAAAACATTCGGTTGCACAAGCGGTCCGGAAACGGACCCCACGAGGAGGAAATTCAATGGCGAACCCGAGCCCCGGAAATTCGATCACCCTGCGCGTCGCGGCGCCGTCCAGCTTCACTGCCACGAGTGAACTCGCTGCCGCCGTCGGCGCAGCCGGTGCAGCCATCACGGCGCTTGACGTCACCGAATCCCACCACGACACCCTGGTTGTGGACGTCACCTGCAACACCACCGACGACGACCACGCCGCCCGCGTCAAGGACGCCCTGAACGCGCTCGACGGCGTCACGGTCCAGCACGTCTCGGACCGCACCTTCCTCATGCACCTCGGCGGCAAGCTCGAGGTGGTCCCCAAGGTAGCCCTGCGCAACCGCGACGACCTCTCCCGTGCCTACACGCCCGGCGTCGCCCGCGTCTGCCTCGCGATCGCCGAGGACCCGGCAGCGGCCCGCAACCTGACCGTCAAGCGCAACACCATCGCCGTCCTCACCGACGGTTCGGCCGTCCTGGGCCTGGGCAACATCGGCCCGGCCGCGGCGCTGCCCGTTATGGAAGGCAAGGCCGCCCTGTTCAAGCAGTTCGCCAACGTTGACGCCTGGCCGGTCTGCCTGGACACCCAGGACACCGAGGAAATCATCATGATCGCCAAGGCCATGGCGCCCGTCTACGGCGGCATCAACCTTGAGGACATTGCTGCGCCGCGCTGCTTTGAAATTGAGAAGCGCCTGCGCGATGAACTCGACATCCCCGTCTTCCACGACGACCAGCACGGCACCGCCATCGTCACCCTCGCGGCCCTCCACAACGCCCTGCGCGTGGTGGACAAGAAGCTCCCCGAGGTCCGCATTGTTGTCTCGGGCGTCGGCGCCGCCGGCTCGGCCATCATCCAGCTCCTCAAGGCCCAGGGCGCGCAGCACATCGTTGCCGCCGGCCGCTCCGGAGCCATCCACTCGGGCGAGCAGTACGACGACGAGCACCGCGCCTGGATTGCCGCGAACACCAACGAGGAGGGCTTCTCTGGAACCCTGCACGAGGCCATGGCCGGTGCCGACGTCTTCATCGGCGTCAGCGCCCCGCACGTGATCGGCGAGGAGCAGGTCGCCGCCATGGCCGAGAATGCGATCGTCTTCGCCATGGCCAACCCGACGCCGGAGATCGACCCGGTCATTGCGTCCAAGCACGCGGCCGTGGTGGCCACCGGCCGCAGCGATTTCCCCAACCAGATCAACAACGTATTGGCCTTCCCGGGCTTCTTCCGGGGGCTGCTCGACGCCGGCGCGAGCGACATCACGCCGGAGATGCTGGTGGCCGCCGCAGACGCCATCGCCAACCGGGTAGCTGACGACGAGCTGAACGCGAGCTACATTATCCCCAGCGTCTTCGATCCTCATGTAGCCGCCGATGTGGCTGCCGCAGTGGCAGGCGCCGCTCACGCCGCCCGCGCTCTCTAGAAAAGGACTTACGAATATGGCTATCACTGTTACCGACCGCCAGCCGGTCGCCCGCGCCGAGGAGATCCTCACCCCCAGGGCCCTGGCCTTTATCGAGGAGCTGCACCGCCGCTTCGCCGGCACGCGCAACGAGCTGCTCGAGGCCCGCCAGGCCAAGCGCGACGGCGTCGCCCGCACCAGCCGCCTGGACTTCCTCCCGGAGACGCAGGAAATCCGCGACGGCGACTGGAAGGTCGCCGAGGCGCCCGCCGCGCTGCAGGACCGCCGCGTCGAGATGACCGGCCCGGCCACCCCGGCCAAGATGGCCATCAACGCCCTGAACTCCGGCGCCAAGGTATGGCTGGCGGACCTCGAGGACGCCAGCACGCCCACGTGGCCCAACGTCATCGACTCCATCCTGAACCTGCGCGACGCCGCAACCGGCACCCTCGCCTACACCTCGCCCGAAGGCAAGGAATACACGCTCCGCACCGACGCGCCGCTGGCTGTTGTGGTGGCCCGCCCCCGCGGCTGGCACATGCCGGAAAGGCACCTGCTGATCGACGGCGAACCCGCCGTGGGTGCGCTGGTGGACTTCGGCCTGCACTTCTTCCACACCGCCAAGCAGCTGCTGCTCAACGGCCACGGCCCGTACTACTACCTGCCCAAGATGGAATCGCACCTCGAGGCCCGCCTCTGGAACGAGGTCTTCGTGTTCGCCCAGGACTTCCTCGGCATCCCGCAGGGCAGCGTCCGCGCCACCATGCTGATCGAAACCATCCCGGCCGCCTTCGAGATGGACGAGTTCCTTTACGAACTCCGGGACCACGCCTCGGGCCTGAACGCCGGCCGCTGGGACTACCTGTTCAGCATCATCAAGTACTTCCGCGACGCCGGCGAGGAATTTGTACTCCCGGACCGCGCCTCGGTGGTTATGACGGCTCCGTTCATGCGCGCCTACACCGAGCTGCTGGTGAAGACCTGCCACAAGCGCGGCGCCTTCGCCATGGGCGGCATGGCCGCCGTCATCCCCAACCGCAGGCACCCCGAGGTCACCGAAGCAGCCTTCGCCAAGGTCCGCGCGGACAAGACCCGCGAGGCGAACGACGGGTTCGACGGCTCCTGGGTGGCCCACCCGGACCTGGTCCCCACCTGCCGGGAGGTGTTCGACGCCGTCCTCGGCGAGCGCCCGAACCAGCTGGACAAGCAGCGCCCCGAGGTTTCGGTTACTGCGGACCAGCTGATCGACATCGCCTCGGCTGACGGCCAGGTCACCGAGGGC